>CAYPNW010000009.1:13933-16785 GCA_964411965.1 uncultured Burkholderiaceae bacterium | reverse complement strand
GCCTTTATTCCACCAGTTAATATCCTTTGCGTCAGTCACTGCGCCACGTAAGTAGATGAGCGCATCGCTTTCAGCGCAGATACTGGGATGATCTTCCCCAGCTGGGGCTAAATGAAAGCTGCCTTTTTCGATACGCAATACATCTGCGCCATGGCGGAGTCGCAAGCAGCCTTCTAAAACCACGCATTCTTCAATCATATGATGTCGATGTGGCGGCAACATGCTGCCGGCCGAGAGTTGCAACAAATAAGACTGGCTGGTTTCACTACGACGCAAATATTTGATACGAATGCCCGGCAAGAAGTTTTCCCATTCACCATCGTCATGTTTGATCAGCGTTGCCTGGCTCGGCTTTTGCGCTTGCCTAGCTGCCAAATCTTGCGCGATTCGCGCGTGTAATCTTTGCTGCAGTCCGGCCTGCCGCGCTTCGGGTAGGGCTTCTTCGCCAAGATGTTCAAGTAATTTTTGCATGACACGCATGTCCTGCTGGTCGTCTGGAAAAGTGGGGTTCATCTTTATTCCTTTATTGATTTGGTTTGGAATGATCTGGCTGCGTTAGCACCGCGCGCAACTGTGCGAATGCGCGTCGTAAGCTCGTTTTTACGCTGCCAAGTGGCATGTTGCAGGCATTGGCAATCTCTTGGTAAGTGAGATCTTTAAAGAAAGCCAGCGCGATTAACTGACGTTCTTGCGTAGCTAATTGCGCCACGGCCCGTTGAACCAGCGAACCAGCTTGCAGCGCAATCAGCAAATCTAGCGAAGTATCTTCTTGAGTGAGCAGCGCGTGCTGCTGGTCTTGCTCAGTCAAAACGGCATACGGGTCAGGGTGCGAAACGGCGCGATCTTGCCGACGTAAGTAATCGAGTGCACGCGAACGGCAAATGGTTAAAAACCACGCTTGCACCGAACCGCGCGCTTCGACGTACTTATCGGCATCACGCCAGGCTTGCCAAAAAGCGTCCTCAAGCACGTCGTCAACACCTTGGGCATGATCGACTAAACGTCGTACTAAGTTATGCGCTTGTCCGAGCATAGTTTGATAAAACTGATTAAATGCCGTTTCGTCGCCTGCCGCAATGCGCGGCATTAATGTGGCTAGAAGCTCATACCGTGTATTACCAACGACGCATGGGCTTGCCCAATGTTTTCCTTCCGCGGTGCTGGTAGTAACACACATTTCCGTTCGCAATTTGTCATCTTCTTGGAGTTGCATTTTTCGGCTCACCCAATCTGGTGCCTATAAATATGACATTGCGCGTCACTCCTTTGCTCATTGCATGCTGGAAGTGTTCACTGTGCCAATCGGTATAAAATTTTTGTCCTATCAGGTATACGCACCTGAGTCCGTTTTGGTTTTTCGGTTTAATCGATTTCCACGAGCAAGTCGATCAGTGAAAAGTCTTGTTGCGCTAAGTCTTGATGCAACTCACTGTACTGCGCTCGAATGAAGCATTGTGCGCCCGATTCACTTTCCAACTGCCACTTACCGTTGCTTTGAGTGAGCAGACAAAAATCGGGGCTTTGAAGTGGCGTTTTTTCCAAGCTAAGGCAGCCACTCATGAGCAGTATTTCTATTTCGCAAGCGACATCAGGTAACTGTTGAATCAATACGCGAGAGTGCGGTAAGAACAGCAAATTTGCCGAGACGCTTTGCGGCGTTTTGTACAGGTTACGAACATGGATGTTTTTGGTCAGCCGCGTCCATGCGTCGTCGTCAGGCACGATAGTCAAAAGCTTTGCGGGGTCACGTCTTTTAAATAGTTTCAACAAAAGTCAACTTTCTGGGCGTTCGTTCTGGTTATCGGTATGTACAAACTAAAAAGTCGCGATGGCAAATGCTTAAAACCTACTCCGCCTTTAAAAAAAGGAGCAAATCGAAATCCAAACCCTAATTCGCTGCGTATACCTATCTGTGAACTGCTCGAACCCATTAATTTGGCTAAGGATAATAGGAAGATTGGACGTTTGGTTAAGCGCAATGTGAAACCCGATACACAAACATTTTTACATAAAGTCAGAGAAGAGGTTTATATGAAGAAAGTGCTGGGCTGCGTGCTGTTAGCGTGTTTAGCGTTCCCTTTGCAAGCGACATTTGCGCAAGATATGGGAAAGCTGCTCGCCACGGGCGGTGTGAGTCAAGTGGAAGGCAGCGGAGGCGGTGGCTTAACGCCTTGGGCACTTATTACCGGTTATGGCACGCGCGATAGTTTTGGCGGGAATGTTTATTTCACTTATTTGCCCACGCAAGATTACGCGTTAACAAGCTACGGCGCCGCGCTTGGTTTATTTGATCGGTTTGAAGTGTCGGTCGCGCAGCAAAGTTTGAAAGGCAAGCTCGCACCGCTTAACGCACTCAACTTACGCCAAGATATTTTTGGCGTGAAACTTAAACTCTTTGGTGACGCCGTGTATGAGCAAGATACATGGCTGCCGCAGGTGGCTTTGGGCGTGCAGTACAAGCGCGATCAGCGCATTAGTGGCTTGGGCGCTTTAGGTGTGAGCAATGTAAAACAGCTCGGCGCCGCAAAAGACAAAGGAACCGACATCTACTTATCCGCTACCAAAATTTTGCTCGATCAAAGTCTCTTAGTGAGCGGTACGGTGCGGGCGACAAAGGCAAATCAAGGTGGCTTACTGGGATTTGGCGGCGATTTACACAACGGTTACCAATTGCGATTTGAAGGGTCATTCGCCTATTTGTTTAACCGAAAACTGGCCGCCGGGGTGGAATACAGACAAAAGTCGAATAACTTAGCGATTGATAAGAATGAGAAAGATTGGGGCGATGTTTTTATTGCGTATTTTCCTAGTCGAAACCTCTCCATTACCGCTGCTTATGTCAATTTAGGGCC
>CAYPNW010000009.1:0-13833 GCA_964411965.1 uncultured Burkholderiaceae bacterium | reverse complement strand
CGTATTTTCCTAGTCGAAACCTCTCCATTACCGCTGCTTATGTCAATTTAGGGCCCATCACTGTGCTCAACGCAAAATCACAGCGCGGCCCCTATGTATCGATACAAGCTGGTTTTTAAACGACGTTTGCATGCCGATTAATGCTTTTAATAAGGTGATTGCTATGGTTTCTACACTACCGCGCTGGGGAAAAAAAATGCAAGCGTTTTTGCGCTTTAGCTTATGCAGCCTGCTGTTAGTGACTGCAATGGGGCAGGCTCGTGCAGACGATGCCCTTTATTCTGCCCTCGGTGGGCAAGAAAAGATTCAAAGCTTCACGCGTGATTTTGTGCAAATCATTAGCACCGATCCACGTATCGCTCATTTCTTTGTTGACACGGACTTAGTCCGCTTGGAACTACTTCTAGCTGAGCAGTTTTGTAGCTTGGCTGGCGGGCCGTGCACGTATAGCGGGCGGTCGATGAAAGAGCTTCACAAGGATCTTAAAGTCATGAATAAAGATTTTAATGCTTTAGCGGAAGACTTAATTATCGCCATGGAGCGTGCCGGCATTCCGAATCGTGCGCGCAACCAATTGATCAATAAATTAGCGCCTATGCAGCGCGATATTGTCGTTACACCATAAAGGAAAAAGTATGAAAAATAGCGGTTTCTCTTGGCAAAAAAGCCTTACCAAAGCGATATGCCTGTCGACATTGTTGGTGCATGGCACCGGTTTTGCAGCAAGCTATTCAGCAAAAGTCCGCGATAAAAATGGGGGAGCCTTAGGAGACGCTGTTGTGACTTTGCATTTGCTGCCTGCATCTAAGGCCAACGAACCTGCAGTTGCTGTCAATAGTGCTACCACCAACAATGGCAATGGCAATGGCGTTGGCACCACTTTGGCGCAAGAGGGTTTGCAGTTTGAGCGCTACGTCACCGCGATTCGGGTAGGCACCACCGTGACATTACCCAATCGCGACAAGCTGGAACACCACATTAAGTCATTGGGGCCAAGTCAAATGTTCGAACTGAAGATTTACGAACCCGGTGCAAATCGCGCAATTGTCTTTGATAAGCCGGGGCCGTCAGTCCTCATTTGTTACTTACATGGTTGGATGCGTGCATGGGTATTTGCGGCAGATACACCGTTTTTCGGGAAGACTGGCGCGGAGGGTGAGGTAAGAATTGATGACTTAAAGCCAGGCGACTATGAAATGCGAGTTTGGCATCCGGATACGTTGAGCCCTTTTCAAGCCATACGTGTGAGCTTGCGCGAAGAAGCCTTGAGTCAAAAAATCGCGACAGAAGTGATGCCACGCAAGCGGAAAGTCAACCCTAACGCGGGAAAATAGGTAAGCTATAAATTGAGCTGTTCCCAAATAGCTAAAAAGAAGCCACGCAATCGCGTGGCTTCTTTCGTTATAAACTAGGGGCAAATCACTTCGCACCCATTTCCTTCAGTATGTTTTGCGCGTGGTCTACTTTATCCATTTGCCACAACATGTAGCGCAAATCGACCAAGATGGTGCGGGTTGTGGTTTTGTTGAAATCCCAATCGGAGATGATGGAATCTAAGGTGCCGTCAAACGCCAGACCAATCAATTCACCCTTGCTATTTACCGCAGCTGAGCCAGAATTACCACCAGTAATATCCAATGTCGCTAGAAAGTTTACTGGAACAGTCTTGAGGATCGGGTCTACGTAGTTGCCAAAGTCTTTTGCTTTGATCGCGGCTAATTGTGCCGCTGGCGCATTGAATTCACCCGTACCGGTTGCCTTTGCAGCCACACCTTTAACAGTAGTGAAGGCAGTCCAGGTTGTGCCATCGGCACCCAAAGCGCGGCTCGCGACTTTGCCGAAACTCACACGTAAAGTGCCGTTGGCGTCAGGATAAACAGCTTGGCCTTTGCTTTGCAGGAACGCAATTTTTGCGCGCATGTAATTGGCATAAGCCTGCTGGATATTGCCGCCGAGTTCTTCGTCCTTCGCTTCGCGGGCTAAACCGTCTTCATACAGTGCGACAGCAGCTTTGATAAAGCTGTCATTACTATTTTTGAAGTCCGCGATAGGGCGCTCTAACCAAGCTGCACGAATCGCTTTGTCGCCTAACTGGCTGTTTGCATACATCGTATTGAGCAGGGTTGACAAGTCGCTGCGGCTCATTCCGTCTTTGATACCGAGTGCGGCGTCAAATGCGGGATTGCGCTCACTTTGATTTTGCGCGGCATATTTCGCTAGGCTGTTTAGTACCAGTGCCTTATCGACTTTTTCATCATAGCTGCGATCAATTGATGCCAATCTATCTTTAAAGCGGGGCAAATCACGTTGTTGAAAACCCGCTTTGCGTTCGGCGTCAGGCTTTGGCAATTCGTTCGCCAAGCGATACAAAGTACGCGCCGTACTTAACAGGCGTGGTGCGGAGCTGTTCAAGTAAAAATCACGTTTGCCTTGCGCATTGCGCTCAGCAATGAGTTTTTCGATTTGCTCTAAATCGGCGGCATACATTTTTTGCCGCCCCGCATCGGCATTTACCCATGCCTTCAGTTCACTGTGTTGCGCCGTTTTACGCGCGAGGAAATCGCTTTCCGCATAGCTTGCGAGCATACCTTGGCGGTTTTTGTAGACATTGTTGATGCCTGCAACTTGACCAGCATATTTCAGCTTGCTATCAGGATTGTCTTTTGTTTCGTTCGCAATGGTGGCCAAGGTTTCGGCAAATTCTTTGACGGAGTTTGGATAGGCCCAATCAAACGTAAATGCAACCTCAGAAGGCAAACGATGGCGGCTAGTCCGACCTGGATAACCAATCACCATCGCAAAATCACCTTCTTTGATGCCATCTTTGGCCAGTTTCAGGAAATGCTTCGGTACGTAGGGCACATTGTCTTTGCTGAAATCAGCTGATTTTCCGTCCTTGCTCACGTAAGCGCGATAAAAACCGTAATCACCAGTGTGGCGAGGCCACATCCAGTTGTCTGTATCGCCACCAAATTTACCAACACCGGCGGCTGGGGCGTGCACCAATCTCACGTCGCGGATTTCTAGTTGCTTGATTAAATAAAACTCTAAGCTGCCGTAGTACGCAGCGACAGTGCAACGGTGGCCCGCATCTTTTTCGCACTCAGCGACAAGTGCCTTTCCATTCTTTTCAATGCCGTCTAGGCGCTTTTTACCACTGAGTTTTGCGACATCAGGGGTAATCACTTGTTGGCTGACATTGGTTACTTCTTTCGTTACCAAAATGCGAGCACCTGGTGCTGCTGGCAATTCTTCACCAAGTTCTTTAGCTAGAAAACCATTGGCGAGTAAGTCGCGCTCTGGCGTTGAATTACGCGCCACACTGTCATAGATACAGTGATGGTTTGTGACGACTAAGCCCTGCGCAGAAACAAACGATGCCGAGCAGCCACCGAGGCTGACCACGGCGCCCATGGGGAATTCCGTCAGTTTGGTCAATGTCTTTGGATCGAGTTTTAAGCCTGCCGCTTTGAGTTGTTGTGCTACTTGTGGTAGCTGTTGTGGCATCCACATTCCTTCGTCGGCATACACAACGCTGGATACCAGTGTCATCGCAAGAAGTGTTTTTTTCATATTTTTCCTAAGATTGAGTGAAATAGTTAGCGCTTTGCTGTGCTCCAAGCAAAACCTTGGTTGTCCCATGCTTTACTTTATTTTAAAAAAGTGGGCATGAGTATCTAGAACCTGTGCACTTAAGTCAATTGAGTGTGAACGTAAGCTCAGCGCGATTCTGACTACAAGATCGCAAAATAGTTTCAGAAAACGGAAATTTTTACACTGATTTAGCGTGTTAGTACGCTTTAACCAACGCTGCCACAGTGTTTTGACCCCTTTGAGCCTGCCAACTTGCTTGCAAATCTTCAAGAATTACCAGTCGTGACTTAGTGTAAACTTGGCCTATGCAAATTTATTTACCATTTCTTCCCGCCATGCTCTATTTATGTGCGGCATTGATGAAGACAGAACGACAAGCCGTCGCTGGCGGAATAGTCGTGCTCGCCTGTGTTTTGCACGGCATTTTCTTAGGCCTTGATGTCTTTACGAACGACACTGTGCGCGTTGGCTTTGCCAGCATGTTGTCAACGGCGCTTTGGGTGTCAGTGATTGTCTACTGTTTAGAGAATCGACACTTTGCGTTAGAGCCGCTTAAGGTGCTTTTACTTCCCTCGGCAGCTGTCGGTGCGGTATTACCAGTATTTTTTCGCGGCAATCTTATTGTGTTGGCTGGCAAATCAACCATGTTTCCATGGCATTTGGCTGTTGCCTCTTTAACCTATTGCACACTCACCGTCGCGGCATTCCATGTGCTTACGATGAAAATGCAGAATATGTATTTACAACCTCGCCAGGCAGGATCAGCCTTGCCCAATAGAGCGTGGTTGCGGGCCGCGGTGGAACGTTTGCCCGCCTTGCTAACGATGGAAAAAATTCTTTTTAGATTAGTTTTTGGTGGCTTTATCTTGTTAAGCCTGACAGTTTTATCTGGCGTGGTCTTTTCAGAACAAGTTCTGGGCGTTGCCTTCAAATGGGATCACAAGACGGTGTTTTCATTGCTCTCATGGATATTGTTCGCGATATTATTGATAGGCCGTCAATGGCGCGGCTGGCGTGGCAAAAAAGTACTGAGTTTTACTTTGCTTGCATTCACCTGTTTGATGCTTGCGTATGTTGGAAGTCGTTTTGTGCTTGAGGTTGTTTTACATCGAGGTGTCTCTTGAGAGCAATTTTTTGGCTCGTATTACTTTTGTTGATAGGGTTCGCTGTGCGAAAAAAAATTCGCAATCGGGCACAAACAATTGAGCGTGAAGCCAGACGCACTGAGGCCAATCCCATGCGTGAAATGAATGCGGCGACGCCAGAAGCAATGGTCTGTTGCGCCAAATGTCAAACCTATGTGCCTATCTCTGAGGCGATTGTGCGCGAGGAGCAGTATTATTGCTGCGCGGCGCATGCGGCGCCGAACTAATTGCACCTAGCGCGATGCCCCCAGTCACTAGCTCAACTTTTTGGCGTTCGCTACAGACTTTAAATGTCTCCCGCGTTTTAGTTTCTCTCGTACTGGTTTTATACGTCAGCCTAAAGACACCTAAAGATTATGATCCGGTAGCGTATTATTGGTTTCATGAAGTCGCCATCGCCTATGTGTTTATTGCATCTGGCTTTGTACTTTTAAAGCTGTACTTTCAAAAACGCTTCTTGCTGCAATTGGCGGCGCAAATCACGGTTGATCTGACTGTGATTTCCATACTGTATTTATCAATTGGTGGAAGTAAAAGCGGACTAGCGATTCTCTATCTTTTCCCATTGGCGGGCGTGGGAATTTTAGGTTCATTGACGTGGGCTTTGTTTTTTGCTTCGGCAGTCACACTATTCTTGTTATTAGAAAACGCCTACCGCGTCTTCCAATTAGAAGATGCGGTGCCTTTTTCACAGGCGGGATTATATGGTGCCGTTTATTTTGCGGTCGTCTTCTTACTTAATCGCTTAGCGAAAAGTCTCATCCGGCAAGAAGAATTAGCCTTATTGCGTGGACGAGCGTTGGCCATACAGCAAGCCATCAACCGCCTCGTGTTTGCGGATATGGGCGATGGTATTTTAGTGGTTGACCAAGATGACCAGCTTTTTGAAATCAATCCTGCCGCCGAGCGTATGCTTGGCCTCGTTAATTTAAAAAAAGCCAAAAAAGAATCGAACCAACGCCCGTCTCAGCTTAATTTACGTGACCTCGTCAGTTTGCGCCCGATTGCTGACTCATTGCTGTCCTATCGCGACAAGACCTCGGCTAGCACAGTCGTGTGGCTACGCGAAGAAGATGCAACCTTTGTTTCAATTAGACAAGAATTGGATGACCTAGATAACCTGGATGACTTAGCTCATTTGTCAAACGAGATGCGAGTTGACTTGTCCGCTCCTACTGCAACTGGCATTGACGCTCGCGCATCGATGCAGAACAGTGTGCACCAAAGCACGCCGCATCAGACGATACATTTGAAACTCCGCTTCGCCAGCATTGATCAGAGTGATCTAAGTGATTTGTTGGATGTTGAAGGCAGCAATGCCGCTTACACAGTTATCTTTATGCAAGATGTGTCGGATATCGAAAATCAGGCGCAGCAACTCAAGTTGGCGTCGATGGGGCGCTTGACCGCCAGTATCGCCCATGAAGTACGGAATCCTTTATCCTCAATTTCCTATGCGGCGTCACTCCTCGCTGAGGACATGAAGAACGAAGTGCAGACGACGAGGCTGTTAAAAATTGTCGACGATAATGTCCAACGATTGAATCAGCTTATCGAAGACATTTTGAAGTTATCACGGAAGGTGCAAGTGGACACGCAACCCTACTTGATCATGGACGTGGTAAAAGAAATTACGCTGGAATTTCTAGAAACAAGAAAACTTCACGCTTCGATGATTAGCTTGGATTTATCTACAACATTTTTGACGGTGTTTGACCCATCCCATCTGCGCGAAGTGGTCGTCAACTTGTTATCCAATGCGGTTCGATACGCCAGTGGTAAGCCGGGCTGCATCCGAATTTATGCGAAGTTTAACCAAGGCCTACGGCAAGAACTGCACATACAAGATGACGGCCCGAGTATTACTGCTGAAGTACGATCACATTTGTTTGAGCCGTTTTACACCACTTCCCACAAAGGAACTGGCTTAGGATTGTATATGGCGCGCGAACTATGTTTGAATAATCATGCATTGCTGGACTACGATTTTCGAGCCGATGATATTACCTCAACTGGAATTGAGCTAAAGGGGCGTTTTGTGATTAATTTTTCTTTATCAAGTTGAGTATGGCAACTCCCTTTGAATCTTCCCAAAAGCCTCGCATTCTTGTCGTTGACGATGAAGCGCACTTGCGCGAACTGCTCGAAATTACTCTCATTAAGATGGGGCTGGATGTTGATAGCGCAGAAACTCTGACAGCCGCGCGTCAATTCTTAAGTAAAACAAACTATTCTCTGGTCTTAACCGATATGCGCCTACCAGACGGATTGGGGACTGAATTGGTCGAGGAGATCAGCGCGCGCTTTAAACAAACCCCCATTGCTGTGATTACCGCTTTTGGCAGTGCTGATAATGCAGTGGCGGCACTGAAGGCGGGCGCGTTTGATTATGTTTCAAAGCCTGTGGCTTTGGATCAACTCCGCAAATTGGTTCGTTCCGCCTTGCAAACCAACGAAATTGAAACTGATAAGCACATTGAGGTGGTGCCCGAATCCAATCCCGTGGCGTCGTATTTGATTGGTACGTCTGATGTCATTCAGCACGTGCGCGATCAAATTGTCCGCTTGGCACGAAGTATGGCGCCCGTCATCATCACAGGTGAGTCTGGCAGTGGCAAAGAACTTGCAGCGCGCGAAATTCATCGACACAGTGCGCGGCAAAGCAAGCCTTTCATTGCGGTGAATTGTGGGGCGATTCCCGAAACTCTGATGGAAGCTGAATTTTTTGGCTATCGCAAAGGCGCATTTACTGGTGCGGTGGAAGATCGCAATGGTTTTTTTCAAGCGGCCAATGGGGGCACCTTAATGTTGGACGAGGTCGCTGATTTGCCCTTGGCAATGCAAGTCAAGTTATTGCGCGCCATTCAAGAGCGTAAAGTGCGGAAAATCGGCGCAACTTCGGAAGAGGCAGTGGACGTGCGTGTGATCAGCGCCACGCACCAGAATTTAGCCGACTGCGTGGCGGCCGGTCGATTTAGGCAAGATTTATACTACCGATTAAATGTGATCGAGTTACATTTGCCGCCTCTGCGGGAACGCTTAAGCGATATTGTTGAACTCTCAAGCGCGATTCTTAAACGTTTAGCGCAAGGGAGCACGCCGACACGCCTTGATGCTTCTGCGGCAGCCGCCTTGGCGGATTACGATTTTCCTGGCAACGTGCGGGAACTCGAAAATATACTCGAACGGGCAATGGCATTTGCTGATGACGGAAGCATCCAAGTTGGCGATCTTGCGCTGCGCGCGCACCGCAAGTTGGTTGAAACTCCGATCGCCGTCGAGAGTTTGTCGGAAGCCGCGTCTGCCCAAGCTGAAGTAAAAGAGAGCGGCGCTGAGCACATAAGTTTCTCTGTGCAGCGAGTCGAACAAAATCAAGAGAATGGCTTCGCTGCGCCGAACTTGCCTTTCTCATTACCCGATTATTTGGAAATGGTTGAGCGAGAGTTGATTCGCCGAGCAATGGTTCAAACACGTAATAATCGGACACAAGCTGCAGAACTCTTAGGGGTGAGCTTTAGGCAGTTGCGCTACCAATTGCAAAAATTGAATATCCAAGATATCGACTGAGCTTCTGACAGGGCAAACGCGTTGGACGGTTTTGCGCCTTTGCTTAGAAAAAGCGATTAGACAGACATTGACGAGCAATCATCTCGTGACGCGCTCACCAACTCTGCAAATGCAACCTCAACGATTAATTTCTATCAGATCAATTATCTGTTGGCCGCGACAAGTGCTTGATGGTACTTCTCCAGCCACATCTAAAAGCGGCTAAATTTTTGAAGAAATCAAGTAATTTCAGCCACAAAAGCTGAATGTATTTTTATTGCCGTTAGTGCTTGCTCACGTTTTGGCAAGCGCCATTTTGACGCGCCATTAAAGTCAATCAGATAAATCATTTTTTTTGCATCAATTGCGGCAATTTAGTTAAAAAAGCGGTTGCGCTGTGATGACTCAGCCACTAGAATTAGTGCAAACGAGGTAATTGACACTACATCTAGTGTTTTGAGGCAAGACAAGCGAGCCTCAAAATTTTTCTCTCAGTAGATCGAAAACAAGTAAAAAGCGGCACTGACTATGCTTTAGTCGCGCTGGATTGTGATCTTACCGAGGCAAGACAAGACCCCCGTAGAAAAGCCAAAACAAGTCCAAAGAACATTCGAAATTAAAGCAACCCGACCCTGGAGGCGAAATGCACTCTTCAATTGAAATTAGTCCTACATCCCAAACTGAACACAACCCACTCCAGCAGAGTTACAACCCTTCCAGTTTCGCTACACCAGCCGCTAGCCTGAGCGAGTACCGCATCATTCGGCGCAATGGTGCAGTGGTCGGTTTTGAACCATCAAAAATAGCCATTGCCGTTACTAAAGCATTTTTAGCTGTCAATGGCGGGCAAGGTGCAGCGTCCGCGCGGATTCGGGAATTGGTTGAGCAACTCACTAATAATGTTGTTTCTGCGTTAGTGCGCAGGCAGCCAAGTGGCGGTACTTTTCATATTGAGGACATTCAGGACCAAGTCGAATTGGCTTTGATGCGTTCAGGCGAACATGATGTGGCACGTGCTTATGTGTTGTATCGCGCAAAACGCATGGAAGAGCGCCGTGCACAATTGGAAGCACAGCAAGCATCGAAGTCGCAACCAGCAGCACCGCAGATTCATGTGATGGTCGATGGACAATCGCAGGTGCTAGACATCAATCAAGTGCGGGCCTTGATCACGGCGGCATGCGTCGGTTTAGATAAGCTCGCCGACCCAGAAGCGATTTTGACCGAAACCCTGAAAAATTTATACGACGGCGTTCCTGTTGAAGAACTGCATAAGTCGGCAATTTTGGCGGCGCGTGCATTAATGGAAAAAGAGCCAGCGTATAGCCAAGTAACGGCTCGCCTGCTATTACATACTATTCGTAAAGAGGTATTTGGTAAGGAAGTTGCACAGCAAGATGCGGCGGCAGAGTATGTTGAATATTTCCCGCGCTTTATCAAGAAAGGTATTGAGGCGGATTTATTAGACGCGAAGTTAGGTCAATTTGACTTGAAGAAAATGGCTAATGCCTTGGTGGCGGATCGTGATTTGCAGTTTGGCTATATTGGTTTGCAAACGCTGTACGACCGTTACTTTTTGCATGTGCGTGATATTCGTATCGAAATGCCTCAGGCGTTCTATATGCGGGTAGCGATGGGCTTGGCATTGAATGAGATTGATCGCGAAGCGCGCGCGATAGAGTTTTATCATTTGCTGTCGAGTTTTGACTTCATGAGTTCCACTCCCACTCTATTTAATAGTGGTACGCAACGTTCGCAATTATCTTCTTGCTACTTGACGACGGTTGCTGATGATCTTGATGGTATTTATGAGGCAATTAAAGAAAATGCCTTGCTTGCAAAATATGCGGGTGGTTTGGGTAACGATTGGACGCCAGTTCGTTCATTAGGCGCCCATATTAAAGGTACGAATGGCAAATCACAGGGCGTGGTGCCATTCCTGAAAGTGGTCAACGACACAGCGGTGGCGGTGAATCAAGGTGGAAAACGTAAAGGTGCAGTCTGTGCGTATCTAGAAACCTGGCACATGGATGTCGAGGAATTTTTGGATTTGCGCAAGAACACGGGCGATGATCGCCGTCGCACGCATGATATGAACACCTCCAACTGGATTCCAGATTTGTTTATGAAGCGGGTCATGGAAAAGGGCGACTGGACTTTGTTTTCTCCTTCAGACGTACCTGACCTGCATGACAAATTCGGTAAAGCGTTTGAACATGCTTATCTTGCCTATGAAGCGAAAGCGGCGAGCGGCGAAATTAAGTTATCCAAGAAGATCGCAGCGCTCGATTTGTGGCGCAAGATGTTGTCTATGTTGTTTGAAACAGGGCATCCATGGATTACCTTCAAAGACCCTTGCAATATCCGTTCACCGCAGCAACATGTAGGCGTAGTGCATAGTTCAAATCTCTGCACGGAGATCACCTTAAACACGAACGATAGCGAAATTGCCGTTTGTAACTTAGGTTCAGTCAATATGCCAGCACACATGAAAGACGGCAAGTTGGACCACGTAAAACTGAAGAAGACCATCAGTACGGCGATGCGCATGCTCGACAACGTGATCGATATTAATTACTACGCGGTAAAGAAAGCACGCGACTCTAACCTACGCCACCGTCCAGTTGGTTTGGGTATTATGGGCTTCCAAGATTGTTTACATATGATGCGTGTGCCCTACGCCAGTATGGATGCCGTGCAGTTTGCTGATACCTCGATGGAAGCGGTTTGCTACTACGCCTATTTGGCCTCGTCTGAATTGGCGGAAGAGCGCGGCCGCTACAGTTCTTACAAAGGGTCGCTCTGGGATCGCGGGATTTTGCCGCAAGATTCCGTCAAGCTCTTGGCTGAGGAGCGGGGTGGTTATTTAGAAGTTGATCAATCAGAAACAATGGATTGGTCAATTGTCAGAAATCGCATTAAACAATTCGGTATGCGTAATTCGAATTGTGTGGCGATTGCGCCGACAGCAACCATTTCCAACATCATTGGCGTAGCAGCCTGTATCGAGCCGACTTACCAAAACTTGTATGTCAAATCCAATCTCTCAGGAGAGTTCACTGAGATTAATGAATATTTGGTGCGGGATTTGAAGGATCGTGGGTTGTGGGATGAAGTCATGATCTCCGACTTGAAATACTTTGACGGCAGCTTAGCAAAGATTGATCGCATTCCTGAAGACCTCCGCGCGCTCTATGCGACTGCATTCGAAGTCAGCCCCTCATGGCTGGTTGAGGCAGCGTCACGACGCCAAAAATGGATCGATCAAGCGCAATCATTAAATATTTATATGGCAGGTGCTTCAGGTAAGAAATTGGATGAAACCTACAAGTTGGCTTGGTTACGTGGTTTGAAAACAACGTACTACCTACGCACTATTGGCGCGACGCACACTGAAAAATCAACCACTAAGACGGGCGCGTTGAATGCCGTTGGCGTTGATGGCGGTCAGGGTGGCATGGCGGCAAGTGCAGCATCGGCAAATACCGAAGCAGATGGACCAGCTTGCATGTTGAGACCTGGTGATGCTGGCTTTGAGGAATGCGAAGCCTGCCAATAAGGTATTAAACGCTGAATCAACTTTCCAATTGTCTGGCTCGTTTGTATGGGGCGTTGGAAAGGTAGTCGACAGAGCAGCGATAAACCACCGATCAATAAAAATAATTTAGGGAAAAAAATGCTTTCTTGGGATGATGAAATTGCGCCAACCACACCAGTAGGTCAGTCAGCGGCAGGGATGTCAGGTTTGAGGCCGACGCCGCAAACGACTTTTGATCTGCCTGAACCGCGCTTGCAAACACAGGCAATCGACTTAAACGTGGCCTTGAATCCAGCTCTGCTGACCAAGCCTAGCGTCGTTACACCTGAGCTTGCGGCGAAACGGGTAAATGCCGCTGATAAGCGGATTATTAACGGGCAAACGGATGTGAACCAGCTTGTCCCGTTCAAATACAAATGGGCTTGGGATAAATATCTGGCGGGTTGTGCGAATCACTGGATGCCGCAAGAAATCAATATGCAGCGCGATATTGAGTTGTGGAAGAACCCCAATGGGTTGAGTGAAGACGAACGCCGCTTAGTGAAACGCAACTTGGGTTTCTTTGTTACTGCCGATTCTTTGGCGGCGAATAATATCGTGTTGGGAACCTATCGCCACATCACAGCACCAGAGTGCCGCCAATATTTATTGCGTCAAGCGTTTGAAGAGGCAATTCATACGCATGCGTATCAATACATTGTTGAGTCCTTGGGTTTAGATGAGGCAGAAATTTTTAATGCCTACAACGAAGTAGAGTCGATTCGCGATAAGGATCAGTTCCTGATTCCGTTTATTGATGTACTCACTGACCCCGCATTCAAGACGGGCACAACGGAAGCCGATCAGACTTTGCTGCGCTCGTTAATCGTGTTTGCATGTCTGATGGAAGGCCTGTTTTTCTACGTCGGGTTCACACAAATTTTGGCACTTGGTCGGCAAAATAAAATGATGGGCGCCGCTGAACAGTACCAATATATTTTGCGTGATGAATCGATGCACTGCAATTTCGGAATCGATTTGATCAACACGATCAAGATGGAAAATCCGCATTTGTGGACCGCTGCATTTCGCGACGAAATTAAATCGTTGTTTTTACGTGCAGTAGAGTTGGAATATCGTTACGCAGAGGATACAATGCCGCGAGGAGTGCTAGGCTTAAATGCACCAATGTTCAAAGGTTATTTACGATTTATCGCAAATCGTCGCGCACAACAAATTGGTCTTGATACGCTGTTTCCACAAGAAGAAAATCCCTTCCCGTGGATGAGTGAAATGATAGACCTGAAAAAAGAGCGCAATTTTTTTGAGACACGTGTTATCGAGTATCAGACAGGTGGCGCGCTTAACTGGGAATAAAATTTTCAATCAAGCGCACACAAAAATGCGTAACGATGACATGATGAGTGAAACGCGAGAGGCTTCACAAAACTGAATGGACAGTTACAGACCGAAACAAATTGGTTCAAGTTTGTCGCAACACCCGACAGGTTCGGGTGTTGCTCATTTCGTTTTTTTGAAGCACATTAAGAAATAGATTACCGACGCCGGCATTAAAAATGCGGGCGTTTTTTTTGGCCGTCGCGAACACAAGCAAGCGTGAACGTGAAAATAGATGCGCTGTTAAGCACGTTTTCAGTTGAGGTTTGTTTGCAAAGTATGGCGCGCAGCCAACAGGCTGAACTGCTGTGAGATTGGGGGAGAGCAGCGCTTCAGTGGGCCCGAATTCATTAGCGCAAACAAAAAGTATGTTTGTGCCGATGAATAATCCGCTTATCGGATGTTGAGCGGATTTTAACTTTATCTGAGCATTTCCATCTGATCTGAAGGAGAAATAAAATGGCAACAGCACCAAAACCACCAGAAGCAAAGAAACCGGCAGCGAAGAAGGCCGCCGCGAAACCAGCAGCGAAGCCTGCAGCAAAAGCAGCAGCTAAGCCAGCAGCGAAGCCTGCGGCAAAAGCAGCAGCTAAGCCAGCAGCAAAGCCAGCCGCTAAAAAAGCAGCAGCTAAG
>CAYPNW010000008.1:27474-28784 GCA_964411965.1 uncultured Burkholderiaceae bacterium | reverse complement strand
CGCCGCTGGTGTTTCTGCTTCAAAACGCATCACGACGACTGGCGTGGTGTTGGATGAACGTGCCAAACCGAAGCCATCCGCGTATTCCACTCGCAAGCCGTCAATCGTAATGATTTCTGTGGCACCGGGGAAGTCGGCCGCTTTTTGCATTTGCGCGATGAGCGTGAAATTTTCGCCCTCATTAAGCTGCATTTGCAGTTCGGGTGTGCTGGGTGATTCCGGTAAGTTGTTGAGCGTTGACGTGATGTCGGTGACCTTGCTTAAAATTTCTAACAAGCGCGCGCCCGCATACATACCGTCGTCGAACCCGTACCAACGGTCTTTGAAAAAAATATGACCGCTCATTTCGCCCCCTAATGGCGATCCCGTTTCACGCAATTTTGCCTTGACTAAGGAGTGACCAGTTTTCCACATCAACGGAACGCCGCCGCGTGCCTTCACCCACGCCGCGATGTGACGAGTGCATTTCACGTCGTACAAAATTTGCGCACCAGCATTGCGGCTTAACACATCTTCAGCAAACAGCATAAGCTGGCGATCTGGGTAGATAATTTTTCCATCCTTTGTGACTACACCTAAACGATCGCCATCACCGTCAAAGGCTAAACCAATTTCGGCATCGCTATTTTGTACGGCACGAATCAGATCTTGTAAGTTCTCTGGATGGGCAGGGTCGGGGTGATGGTTAGGAAAGTGTCCGTCTACTTCGCAGAATAATTCATCGACCTCGCAACCCATGGCGCGGTAGAGTTCACCGGCAAACGCGCCCGCGACACCATTGCCACAATCGATCGCAATTTTCATTTTGCGCATTGGTTTTACGTCGCTCACAATGCGTTCGATATAGGCTGCCCGCAAATCATGTGTGCGATATTGCCCGCTGCCGCTTTGGTAATTTTTATCAACGATACGCTGATACAAATCTTGGATGGCGTCGCCGTAAATGGCTTCCCCCGCTAACACCATTTTGAAGCCATTGTAATCAGGCGGATTGTGGCTACCCGTGACCATGATGCCCGATGGCGCATTTAAGACGTAAGTACCGAAGTACACCATGGGCGTTGCGACCACGCCTAAATCAATCACATCAATGCCCGTTGCTTGCAAACCTTGTGCTAAGGCTTTGATCAATTCAGGGCCGGAAAGGCGACCGTCGCGACCGATAACAACAGCTTTTTCACCCTTGGCTAAGGCGGCTGACCCGAACGCTAGGCCGATAGAATAGGCAACATCAGCATCTAAGGTTTTGCCGATAATGCCGCGAATATCATAGGCTTTAAATATGGTTTTTGAGAGCAGAGACATGATGG
>CAYPNW010000008.1:26252-27374 GCA_964411965.1 uncultured Burkholderiaceae bacterium | reverse complement strand
TTCTGATTCTTGCGCGCGCATGATCAAAGGGTGATTGGTGCTCGTTACGTTATCGCCAATCAGCAATTCCTCAAATAATTTCTCTCCGGGGCGCAGGCCGACGTGTTGTATCTCAATCGTCCCGTCTGGCGTGGCGGGGCTTTTTACTTCGAGGCCGCACAGATGCACCATACGCCGCGCCAAGTCGATAATGCGCACAGGTTCGCCCATGTCCAACACAAACACATCGCCGCCTTTACCCATCGCGCCAGCCTGCAACACCAATTGCGCTGCTTCGGGAATCGTCATGAAGTAGCGTGTGATATCGGGATGGGTCAGCGTAATAGGGCCGCCGCGCATGATTTGTTTTTTAAAGAGGGGGACGACAGACCCTGAGGAACCCAAGACATTGCCAAAACGAACCATCGTAAAACGGGTGTGGTCTTGCCGTTGCGCGAAGGCTTGCAAAATGAGTTCCGCCAGCCGTTTGCTTGCGCCCATAACATTGGTTGGACGAACTGCTTTGTCGGTAGAGATCAACACGAAACGCTGCACTTTGGCATCCACCGCCGCTTGCGCCAATGTGAGGGTTCCAAAAACATTATTGCGGATTCCCTCGATGGGATTATGTTCGACTAAGGGGACATGTTTATAAGCAGCGGCGTGGTAGACCGTATCAATTGCGTAAGTTGAGAATACTTGCTCTAAGCGTTTGTGATCGGTCACTGAACCTAAAAGAGGAATCAACTCACAAGGCTGGACGAGAACATTTTGTGCAGAGACTTTGCGTTCGCTGCGAGCTTGCTTTAGTTCGTGTTCAATCGCGTAGAGGCCATATTCGTTCATATCGAATAGAACTAATTGCGCAGGTTCTAATTTTAAGATTTGTCGGCACAATTCGGAGCCAATCGAGCCTCCCGCACCCGTTACCAAAACGCGTTTTCCGACAATGCAACTTGCCATCAAAGCAGCATCTGGTGTGACGGTATCGCGCCCAAGCAGATCGTCGATTTCTACGTCGCGGATATCTTGTACGCGTAGCTCGCCATTGAGTAAACTGTTGATGGAAGGTGTGACTTTAATTCGTAACTTCAAGGGTTCAAGCAAATCCAAAATATGCTTCTGCCGCGCTTTGCTAATGGC
>CAYPNW010000008.1:0-26152 GCA_964411965.1 uncultured Burkholderiaceae bacterium | reverse complement strand
TTAGTAAATGCTATGCCATCAAACGCTAATCCTTAATGCGTTACGCCGTCGCGCTTAATCACTTTGATGAAGGTGAGGCAGAGTATCTTGATATCAAACCAAAATGATTGCTGTGCTAAGTAATCGGCATCTAATTTTACTTTTTCTGGGATCGGTAATTCATCGCGTCCGTTCACTTGTGCCCAACCGGTTAGGCCTGGCAAGATCAGATGTACGCCTTTTTCCGTACGGAGTTGAATTAAATCATCTTGGTTAAAAAGGGCAGGGCGCGGTCCCACGAAGCTCATATCGCCATTGAGTATGCTCCAAAGTTGCGGCAACTCGTCTAAACTCGATTTACGCAAAAAAGAGCCTATCGGCGTGAGATATTGATCGGGCTTTCCAAGCAAATGTGTGGCGACTGCGGGTGTATCGATACGCATGGTGCGAAATTTTGGCATACGAAAAAGAACATTGTTACGTCCCACGCGATCCGACCAGTAAATGGCAGGTCCAGTCGAAGTGAGGCGCACGGCCAGCGCAACTAAGATCAGTGGAATTGAAAAAAACACGATGAGCAGTAGCACGAGCAAGAGGTCAAAACATCGCTTTATCATGATGGTTTTTTCACTTTGTTCACTTCTTTTGTTGACCTTGGTGATGGGCTTCTTTTAGCAGCGCATCTGCGGTTTCTTGTATGCCGTACATGACGTTAAATGGCGCTTGCCAATCGATCTGTGTGCGCGCCTTTGAGATGTCAACTTGCAAGCACTGGCAAAGTCTATCCGCCATACTTTTACGCCCAAGGAATTGTGCTACAAGGCTTAATAGTGTGGGAGAAAACGGAAAAAGTCGCGCTGGCTTATTCAACGCTTTCGCACCACGTTGCAGCAAGGCTGGCGTTGACATATCGAAACCGTCGGAAATCAAAAATGTTTGATTCATCGCGTTGGGGTGGTCGATACAACGTGCGATAAAGTCGATCAAATTGCCAAGATAGACGAAGCTACGCAAATTTTGTACGCTCGCTAAAGGTAGTGGCACACCCATCTTTACGATTTGCATCAGATTTCTAAAATTGGCACCCACCCCAGGCCCATACACCAAGGGCGGACGAATAATGGTGACAGCCATGCTGCTACGCGCGCTAAGGGCAATCAAGGCTTGCTCCGCTTCATATTTTGAAATGCCGTACGCATCCATGGGGCACGGCGTATCGGTTTCTTTAAATGGCCGCCCCAATTCCGTTTGTTCGCCATTCACTTTGACAGAACTTAAAAAAATAAATTGTTGCACGCCTGCCAGCGCCGCTTGCTCGGCTAAGCGCATGGTGCCATCGACGTTGATTTGACGAAAAAGGGCAAGCGGGTCAGTTGCGGTTTCATTCATTACGTGAACTCTCGCCGCGCAATGAATGACGGTTTTGATCCCACTTAAGTGTGTAGACCAGTCGCTTGTACTATCTAGTGTCGGGATAACAATGTTGTCGACGCCATCGAGATTGAGGGCTTGACGACTAGCGCAGCGTACATTCCATCCTTTTTTCTGAACGAGAAACATCGCTAGCGCGCGACCTACAAAACCTGACGCACCTGTCAGTAGTAGCGTTGAGCCCATTACGCTCACTCGCCTGTTGATCTGATCATGCGCGGGTGCTGCGCTGAAAAAATACGCCTAACAACGAATTTGAAATAGCTCTGCATGAACCACAGTGCGTGTTTTGAGCCAAACCGTCTGTTCTGGTGCGCGGCCGTATGCACCGCCCGAAATTGGGGGTAATAGCGCACACCTTTTCCTAGCAATGCGCGAGACCGGAAACAGATATCAACATCTTCAAAGTACATAAAATAGCGCAAATCAAATCCACCAAGGGTCGCGTAATACGCGGCGTCGAACGCCAAGAAAGCACCAGAAGCCCAGTCTACAAAACACGGCGCAAGAATTGTTTCTTTTTCGTAGGGCGCTGTGAGCGAGCCATTTAGCCCCATTTTAGTGAGCGAAAATGGATGTGGGAAGTGACGAATGTTGGTGTCCGGCTGTTGAAAATGTTTGTCGCGGAATAAATTAAGTGTGGCAATCTGGCAATGCTCGTGGCGCATATGTTCGACAAACTCAATCACTACGCGTCCGTCAATCGTGACGTCTGGGTTCATCACGATGAACGTGTCATTTGGGAGGAAACCGAAATTTTTCTGTACGTGTTGGTAGATTAGGTTGTTATTGTGTCCAAAACCAAGGCCGGGATGAGTATCAATATAATCAATTGCCCTGTCGTCACAATAGGTCTTTAACGCTGTACTGGGTTTATTGTCTTTGACAACAACTTTTATGCGGTCATCAGCGCCGCCAAGACGTTCCAGATTACCGGACATCAGTAGCGCTTCGTGACCGTGATTAACAATGGCGATGTAAATCAAAGAATTTCCTTGGTGTTTCTTATGCGTAAAACATCCGCACTGTGGGTGAAGCCAGAAAAACAAACGGAAAAAATTAATGTTACTTACTTCTTTTCTGGGAAGGGTCCTGATTTGTTTAGGAAACCATCAAGAACTCCCTTGCCAAGCATTTTATACTGAGACCAGAGAGAATTTTCATAAAATGGCAGTAGCAAAAATCTAAGTGCTAGTCCAGCAAGAAGTCTTTTCTTCCACGCAAGCGAAATATAGTTTCTCTTTAGGCAAAGTATTGTGTTTCGGATGCTGTAATAACGCCTTAATGGTGATTGCCGAAAAAGGTAAATTCCCCACTTTCTAATCGGTGGTGCTGACGACATTTCATGACCCATGACGACGTCAGGACACCCAAACAATTGGTAGCCTTTGTTACGCGCACGCAGACACCACTCGTTATCAGTCAGATCGATGAACAGCGTTTCGTCATAATGTAATTCATCATCCCAAACGTCGACACGAACCAACATGCCAGATGTGATCAAGATGTCGGTCTGAATAAAACCAATCGCATTGTCGTCTGGGAAAATTCGTTTGATTTTCTTATCAACCTCTGCGATGAAGGGGAAGGTCACCTGTGGCACTTCGCGTTTATCAAAAAAAGTCGGGCCAACAGCCGCACAATTGGCATTCTTTTCGAGAAGCCCTAGCAACCGCGTATGCAACTGGAAGATTAAATCTGTCGGCGGACTGCTGTCTTGATCAAATGTGCAAACGAACTTTGCGCCTGCGCTTTTAGCTAAATGGAAGCCGAGGTTTAGAGCATGTCCGAGGCCATGATTTCTCTCTTGCGGCACGATAACGACGCTCGGAAAATTGCGCCAATCGATTTTTCCGCAACCACCATTGTCGATCAAAAAAACCGCTAAAACTTGATCTTTAATTGATGTTAGTAAGGCTTTTAAAAGCGTTTCATTCGGATAAAATCCGACGACTACAGCGGCAACATCATTCTTGGTGTTTACTTTAGTGCTCATTTTTTTGATTCACCGTTCAAGATTTGGCGCTTGCGCGAAGCTCGCGTCGCGCTGCGAAATGCAATAAACAAAAATCTAAGGTAACTCGAAAGACCCACGAAACAGCGGCACCCACGAGGCCGAAGTGCGTGGTGAGCGCATAAAGCACCGCTATATAGAGAAAAAATTCAGCAACGTGAAACTGCGCTGTAATTTTGGGTTTGCCGAGCGCATGTAACAAAGTGTATGGCATGAGCGCTAGGCTATTGATAAAAATCCCAACGATAAAAATGACAGCAATTGGCAGTGACTGTTGGGCGAACTCTTTGGAGATCCACAAGTAAAGCACGGGGTACATGAAGCATGCGGCTAAAACACAAATACCCAACATGATGATGCCTAAGCGTTTATAGTTTTTTTTATATTCGATTCGTAAAGTTTCGCTGTTGTGCAAGGTTGAAAACAAAGGAAGGAGTGCACCGCAAATGGCAGTGGGAATAAGCAAAACGCGAAACAACATTTCTTGCGGGATGGCGTAGCTTGAAAGTTGCGCAGCGCCTGTGAGTGAACTGACGAAAAAGCGATCGCCAAACACCATTAAGGGGCTAATGACACTAGAGACAGTAAGCCATGCACCGTAAGAAAACAGTCCTTTGGTTTTGGCCATGCTCTCTTCAAATGTTGTCTTGACAGCACGTCGAGCATGAAAATGTCTACGCAATTGCAGCATGCCAATGACAACCGTCATGATGCGACTTGATACAAGATACAAGGCAATCGGCCAAAGCGCATTGCCGTGCAGCGATATTGATAACGCAGGCAACACAAACATGCAAAAGCCGAGAAATATTTTGTTTAGATTGGACGCATCGAAGCGATCGAGTCCTTCCATCGCGCCGCGCAAACCGCTATTTAATGTGGTGGGAATAATGCCAATTGCCGCAATCTGAAATGCGAGTTGTGCGTCGGCTTGCAGCGGTGTGGAAATCTTCAGCCACGTGTGCGTAAGTGGATGCGCAATCGCCAAAAAAATCAGCATTCCGGCCAGACCCGTTAAGGTCGTTAAGAGCAAACCAGCGTTAATTGTCGCGTGCATTTCTTTTTCGTTACCAAGTGCTTTATTTAGCTTGCTCACCGAAAATGTAAGTGCTCGACCAACGCCAAAATCAAATAAACTAAAGTAACCAATGAGCGCCCAAATCAAGGTCAAAACGCCAAAGGATTCGTCGCCCAATTCACGTAGGCAATATGGGATTAATGCTGCTGCCGCCAATAAGGGCAAACCACTACCCAGCAAATTCCAGGTGGTATTGCGTTTCAGTGACATGGTCTAGTTCAGTTGCTTAAGCAAATCGACAACGCGCTTTGCCATGACGGAATTTGTAGAGAAAAATGCTTGGCTAATTTGGTATTACACAAAATGGAGTTGCTTGGGCGTTTTGCAGGTGTTGGATATTTTGATGCGGGAATACCTACAAGGCTACTCGGTATTTTTTGTAAACGTCCGTTTGATCGTGCTAATTGCAGAATTTCTTGCGTAAAGCCAAACCAGGATGTGTGCCCGCTCAATGCGAGGTTGTAGATGCCGGTACTTTCTTGCCACCAGCCATCCTTGTTTTGAGCGCCAATGAGTTGTTTAAGTATCTCGATACTGGTTTCAGCGAGCCAATCCGCCGAGTTTGGCACGCCGAATTGATCGTCAACAATACGCAGCTCGTCCCGCTCTTGTGCCAGTCGTAACATGGTGAGTAGAAAGTTTTTTCCAAACAAAGAATACACCCAACTCGTGCGAAAAATCAGATGCTTGCAGCCGCTTTCACGAATTGCGATTTCACCCTCAAGTTTTGATTGGCCGTAGATATTGATTGGGCAGGGGGCATCTGTCTCGGTGTAAGCCACGAGCGCACCTTGAGTGTCGCGCTTACTGCCATCAAACACATAATCCGTTGAGAAGTGCACCAACCCTATGTTGCGGCTTTTTGCTTCTTTAGCGAGCAAAGCTGGGGCGGCTGCGTTGACTGAAAATGCTGTTTGTGAATCTGACTCGGCGAGATCGACCGCAGTGTAAGCCGCAGGATTAATGATTAAATCTGGTTGAAAATCATCGAGTGCACGCTGCATTGATTGCGGGTTGGTTAGATCCATTTGACCACGAGAGGGTGCGAACAAATTAAGGTGTTGACGCTTCTCGCTGGACAGTTGTGCCTGCAAGGCTCGTCCAAGTTGCCCACTCGTTCCCGTGAGTAAAATTTTCATGCGAATGTCTCGGCCACGCCGATGCTTTTTCCTAACTGATCTTTTGCCGATAGAATCGGCGCTTCCATCAAGGGCCAATCAATGCCGACGTCAGGATCGTTCCACATGAGGCAGCGTTCGTGCTCTGGCGCCCAGTAATCGGTGGTTTTGTAAAGAAATTCCGCTTTGTCGCTCATGACCAAAAATCCATGCGCGAATCCTGGCGGTATCCACATCTGGCGGTGGTTTTCAGCAGATAGTGTGGCTCCTACCCATTTCCCAAACTGTGCTGACCCTTTGCGTAAATCAATTGCTACGTCATATACCTCGCCAGCGATAACCCGCACGAGTTTGCCTTGTGCTTGGCGAATTTGATAATGCATGCCACGTAAGACGTTCTTCCCTGAAAGAGAGTGGTTGTCTTGCACAAAGTCAACTTGAAGCCCAGTGAGCGCTTGAAATTTTTGCGCGTTAAAACTTTCGTAGAAGAAGCCCCGTTCATCACCAAATACTTTTGGTTCTATGACGAGGACATCAGGTAAGGCGGTATGAATGACTTTCATATTAAAAGGCCTTGTTGTTGAGGAGTGCCAGCAGATATTGGCCGTACTCATTCTTTTTCATGGGTTGCGCGAGCTTTTCTAGATCAGAGGCGCTAATGTAGCCACGTCGATAGGCAATTTCTTCAGGGCACGCAATTTTTAAACCCTGGCGTTTTTCGATTGTGGCGATAAACTGTCCTGCTTCTAAGAGGGATTCGTGTGTGCCAGTATCCAACCATGCCATTCCACGTCCCATCAACTCCACCTGCAATTGGTCGCGTTGTAAATAGACGTTATTCACATCAGTAATCTCTAATTCACCGCGCGCCGAAGGCTTGATGGTTGCTGCAATATCCGTTACTTGCTCATCGTAAAAATATAATCCCGTCACCGCATAATTCGACTTCGGCTCGGATGGCTTCTCCGCAATGCTGATAGCGCGTCGATGTTGATCAAATTCGATCACGCCATAACGCTCTGGGTCAGTGACGTGGTAGGCAAACACCGTTGCACCACGTTGATTGTTATCAGCATTTTGCAATTGCGCTTCCAATGCATGACCGTAGTAGATGTTGTCCCCAAGGATTAAAGCAGAGGGTGCGCTATTAAGAAATTCTTTTCCGATAATGAATGCCTGCGCCAAGCCATCCGGCGATGGTTGTACCGCATACTGTAATTGCAACCCCCATTTTGCACCGTCACCTAGTAGCTCTTGGAAGCGGGGAGTGTCTTGCGGTGTGGAGATAATCAGAATTTCGCGTATTCCCGCTAGCATCAAGGTCGTCAACGGGTAATAAATCATCGGCTTGTCGTACACCGGTAGCAATTGCTTTGAGATTGCTTGCGTGACCGGATACAGGCGGGTACCTGAGCCGCCTGCCAAGATTATTCCTTTGCGTGCAATTTTTGTCATCCTGCTTACTCTTCGCTGTTTGTTTGCTTGTATTGGAGATCTATCCATTTTTGATAATCTCCCGAAAGGACTTGCTCGATCCACTCGTCGTTTTTCAAATACCATTGCACCGTTTTTGCCAGACCTGACTCAAAACTTTCAGCGGGTTTCCAGCCAAGCTCAGTGGCAATTTTGCGTGCATCAATTGCGTAACGCTGATCGTGTCCTGGACGGTCTTGCACGTGCTTGATCTGATCTCGGTAACTGCCGCTCTTTTTCGGTTCAAGTTGATCGAGTAAATCGCAAATTTTATGCACGACACGCAAGTTTGTTTGCTCATTCCACCCACCAATATTGTAGGTTTGGCCAATCTTGCCCTGCGCAAGCACTTGCCGAATTGCCGAACAATGGTCGCCAACATATAGCCAATCGCGGATTTGCTGTCCGTTTCCATAGATCGGTAAATCTTTACCTTTCCGCGCGTTCGAAATAATTAAAGGAATAAGCTTTTCAGGAAAATGCAACGGACCATAGTTATTCGAGCAGTTTGTCGTAAGCACTGGCAGACCATAACTATGGAAGTACGCACGCACCAAATGGTCGGCTGCGGCCTTTGACGCTGAATAGGGGCTATTGGGGGCGTAGGCCGTTTCCTCGGTGAACGGTGGTTCATCTTTCGCAAGCGAACCGAACACTTCGTCAGTAGAAACGTGGAGAAATCTAAAAGCTGCTTTTTCGTTCGGCTCAAGCATTTGCCAATAAGCTCGTGCAGCTTCTAGCAGACTAAAGGTACCGTTAATGTTTGTCTTGATGAATTCCGCTGGTCCGTGGATGGAGCGATCAACATGACTTTCGGCAGCGAAATGCAAGATGGCGCGAGGATGGTGGGTGTTGAGTAACTCGGTAATTTTTAAGCCGTCGTTGATGTCAGCTTTTACAAAAAGATGGCGTGGGTCGTTTGCAAGGCTTTTTAAATTGTTTAGATTGCCCGCATAAGTAAGCTTGTCGAGATTGATAATGGGTTCATCGGAATTTGCAATCCAATCTAATACAAAATTGGCACCGATAAACCCTGCGCCCCCAGTAACTAAAATCATGGTCTCATCTCCGCCAACTTGGCTTGCTGCAAAACTACTAATTTTACGCGAAAAAAGTCTGAATACAGGCGCATGTTAGACGGGCAAATCGGAGAGCCAGACCACACTGTCAAAAAAAATCTTCCAGGTATGCCCCTTGAAATGACATGGTTACACCCCAATGTCTTGGCAGATATGTCATTTTTTGGAGATAGTTGATGCAAGAGCAAGAAAAAACGATGGGTGAAAATAATCCGAATGAAGTAAAGTCCGAATCCGTTGAAACGGGCGCAAATACGGATTCTTCGTCACCTGAGACCGTGTTTGAATCTCAGCCAAATGAGGCTGCCGCTTCCATCGCGCCCGAAGTCGTGGCTCAACTCGAAGCGAAGGTTTCAGAGCTGCAAGATGCTTTTATGCGCGCCAAAGCTGAAGGTGAAAACATTCGACGCCGTGCACAAGAGGATATTAGCAAGGCGCACAAATTTGCGATCGAAAGTTTTGCCGAGGCGATGGTGCCAGTGAAAGATAGCCTTGAGATGGCGTTGAAGGTGGAAACACCGAGTCTCGAATCGATCAAAGAAGGGGTAGAAGTCACTCTCAGGCAATTGTCATCAGCGTTTGAAAAAAACCGTCTGGTCGAAATCAATCCAAATCAGGGTGACAAGCTTGACCCGAGCAAACATCAAGCGATTTCTATGGTGCCGGCCGACCAAGAATCAAACACAATTGTAACGGTATTGCAAAAAGGATATCTAATTGCGGATCGCTTGCTTCGCCCTGCCTTGGTCACGGTCGCGCAAAGTAAATAGCGGCAAGCTCATAAAACCCGAAAAAAAGCAAAAAAACAAGGTAAAAGCGCTTGAAAACGGCGATTTTTGCCAAATATCAGATTCAACGGGATCGCTTTGATCCAATCAAATTCCAATAAAATCTACATCTTGAGGGAAACATCATGGGAAAAATGATCGGTATCGACTTAGGTACAACCAATTCTTGCGTGGCTGTCATGGAAGGTGGCCAGCCAAAAGTAATTGAAAATGCGGAAGGCGCGCGCACCACGCCTTCTATCATTGCGTATCAAGAAGATGGTGAAATTTTGGTGGGCGCTTCTGCTAAGCGTCAAGCCGTCACGAATCCGAAAAATACGCTTTACGCCGTCAAACGCCTTATTGGTCGAAAATTTGACGAAAAAGAAGTGCAGAAAGATATCGGCTTAATGCCATATACGATCTCCAAGGCAGAAAATGGCGATGCATGGGTAAGCGTACGCGACAAGCGTTTAGCGCCACCTCAAATTTCTGCCGAAGTCTTGCGCAAAATGAAGAAAACTGCCGAAGACTATTTGGGCGAAGAGGTTACCGAAGCCGTTATCACTGTTCCAGCGTACTTTAACGACGCGCAACGTCAAGCGACTAAAGATGCAGGTCGTATTGCTGGTTTGGATGTGAAACGTATCATTAACGAACCTACGGCTGCAGCCTTGGCGTTCGGCTTGGATAAGAAAGAAAAGGGCGACCGCAAGATTGCTGTGTATGACTTGGGCGGCGGAACTTTCGACGTTTCCATCATTGAGATTGCTGACGTTGATGGCGAAATGCAGTTTGAAGTCTTGTCAACTAATGGTGACACCTTCCTTGGCGGTGAAGATTTTGACCAACGTGTGATCGATTACATCATTGACGAGTTCAAGAAAATCAACGGCCTTGATTTGTCCAAGGACCCTATCGCTTTACAACGTATCAAAGCTTCGGCAGAGCGCGCGAAAATTGAACTTTCTAGCTCTCAACAAACTGAGATTAACGAGCCATATATCGCGATGGCAAATGGCGCGCCAGTGCATTTGAATTTGAAAATCACCCGTGCAAAGTTAGAAGCTTTGGTTGAGGAATTGATTCAAAAGACCATCGAGCCTTGCCGCTTAGCGATTAAAGATGCCGGTGTGAAAACTAGCGATATCGACGACATCATTTTGGTCGGCGGCATGACGCGTATGCCGAAAGTGCAAGAACTCGTTAAGGAGTTTTTTGGTAAAGAACCACGCAAAGACGTGAACCCAGATGAAGCCGTGGCTGTTGGCGCTGCCATTCAAGGTTCAGTGTTGTCAGGCGACCGCAAAGATTTGTTATTGCTTGATGTGACACCTTTGTCTTTAGGTATCGAAACCTTGGGCGGCGTAATGACCAAGATGATCCAAAAGAACACCACAATTCCAACGAAGTTTAGCCAAGTTTTTTCAACCGCCGATGATAACCAACCTGCCGTAACTATTAAGGTTTATCAAGGTGAGCGTGAAATCGCTGCAGGTAATAAAGGTTTAGGTGAGTTTAACTTGGAAGGTATTCCACCAGCCGCACGTGGCACACCGCAAATCGAAGTGACGTTTGACATCGACGCTAACGGTATTTTGCATGTAGGTGCGAAAGATAAAGCGACAGGCAAAGAGAACAAGATCACCATTAAGGCAAATTCAGGTTTGACTGAAGAAGAAATTCAAAAAATGGTGAAAGATGCCGAGTTGAATGCGGAAGAAGATAAAAAGGTGAAAGAATTAGCTGAGTCGCGCAACCAAGGTGATGCTTTGGTGCACTCCACAAAGAAAGCGTTAGCTGAACATGGCGACAAGTTAGATGCCGGTGAAAAAGAAAAAATTGAGGCGGCAATCAAGGACTTGGAAGATGTATTGAAGTCGGGTGATAAGGCTGAAATCGATACAAAGTTAGGCTTGCTCTCTACCGCATCACAAAAATTAGGCGAAAAGATGTATGCCGATATGCAAGCGCAACAAGCTGCTGCGGGCGCTGCGGCAGGTGCTTCAGGTGGCGCTGGTGAAGCCAAACCAGCGCAAGATGATGTAGTAGACGCGGACTTTAAAGAAGTTAAAGATAAGCAATAATTGCTTGAGCGATGCCTTGATTGTGCATCGCTCTTGACTCGCCGGGTAGAGCTGTCGTGCAAGCGGCGCCCTGCTCGGCGTTTTCGCTTAGTGTACATAAATAAAAACAAGGTTTGAACGAAATGGCGAAACGGGATTTTTACGAAATTTTAGGCGTAGCGAAGAATGCGTCTGATGATGATATTAAGAAGGCATATCGCAAGCTGGCGATGAAGTATCATCCGGACCGAAATCCAGATAGCAAGGCCTCGGAAGAGAAATTTAAAGAGGCCAAAGAGGCTTACGAAATGCTCTCGGATACGCAAAAACGCGAAGCCTACGATCGCTACGGTCATGCTGGTGTCGATCCGAACATGGGTGGCGGCGGAGGTGGCGGCGCGGGCGGCTTTGCGGACGCGTTTGGCGATATTTTCGGCGATATCTTTGGTGGTGGCCGCGGTCGCAGTGCTGGCCCGCAAGTTTATCGTGGTGCCGATTTGCGCTATAACCTTGAAATTACACTTGAACAGGCTGCAAATGGTTTTGATACAACCATACGGGTGCCGAGTTGGGATTCCTGTGAAACATGTCATGGCTCGGGCGCAAAGCCGGGCACATCACCGATTACCTGTACGACCTGCGGTGGTCATGGTCAAGTGCGTATGCAGCAGGGTCTCTTTAGCATTCAGCAAACTTGTCCAAAATGTCACGGCACTGGAAAAATTACGCCGGAACCTTGCCCTACCTGTTCGGGTGCAGGGCGCATTAAACGGAACAAAACCTTAGAGGTGAAAATACCAGCGGGTATCGATGACGGCATGCGGATTCGTTCGTCTGGCAATGGCGAACCTGGCGTGAACGGCGGGCCACCGGGCGATTTATATGTAGAAATTCATATTAAGCAGCACCCCGTATTTCAACGTGAAGGCGATGATCTGCATTGCGAAATTCCAATCTCTTTCGTCAAGGCGGCCTTGGGTGGCGACATCGAAGTACCTACACTGAGTGGTAAAGCATCGTTCACGATTCCTGAAGGTTCGCAATCTGGTAAGACTTTCCGCCTACGCAGCAAGGGCGTGAAAGGTGTGCGTTCAGGTTACGCAGGTGATCTTTTTGTTCACATTGTTATTGAAACGCCTGTGAAACTCACGGAGAAACAAAAGGAATTGCTGCGCAGTTTCGAGCAATTAACTGTCGAAGGTGGTGCAAAACACAACCCCCAAAGCAAAACTTGGATGGACAAGGTGAAGAAATTTTTTGAATAAACCACACCTGTTTTTGCAACTATTTGCATAGTTATCTAATCAAACCCCCGGAGAGAGTGCATTGCCGGGGGTTTTGTTTTTTTGCAGTGACATTGACGTTTGAAGACATCTCAGTTTTTTCTACGGTTGCGGGACGAAAAAACGACTAGAACTTCAGTGTTATCGCAAGCAAACTTGCACTTGCCTTCTAAAATTAGGGTAAGCTTGTTCCGCTTGAAGTTGGTCATAAAAAAGAAAGTTAGGAGACATAATCATGTTTGTAAAAAGTAAGCAGTTGCTTGCAGCGCTGGTTTTAGCATGCACAGCATTGGGTGTAAATGCCGCAACCGTCGAGGTGGCTGGTATTAAGTTTGAAGATACCGTTAAATTAGGCGGAACAGATTTGCGCTTAAACGGCGCGGGTATTCGTTACAAAGCAATCTTCAAGGTCTATGCTGCGGGTTTGTATATCAAAGAGAAAAAAAGCACAACGGCCGACATTCTTGCGTTGACCGGTCCAAAACGGGTGTCTTTGCATTTTTTACGTGACGTTAGCAGTGAAGATTTTGGCCGTGGTTTTATGGATGGATTGAAAAACAATACGGAACGAGCAGAGCGTTCGAAGTTTATTGGTCAATATCAGCGCTTCGGTGATATGTTCGCAACCGTCGCAGAATTAAAAAAAGGTGACACCATCCACGTAGATTGGGTGCCTGGTTCAGGTACTACGCTTGTACTCAATGGAAAACGCATTATTGAACCTGATCCAGATCCCGCATTTTATAACGCATTATTGCGTATTTGGTTGGGTGAGAAGCCAGTTGATACCTCACTCAGAAAGGCCATGTTAGCGGAGCCACCGAAGGTTGAAAGCGATCCATATCGTTGATTGGCGATCATCTAGGGCAAAAGGGAGCGAATCGCTCCCTTTTTTTCGTCTATATTTTTTGATAAAGGTTAAAATTACATCTGTAAAAATGATGACTTGGTAACCATGACAGATCAGCAAAACGGAAGCGTATCACCAGAACAACTTTTCGAAAATAACCGACGCTGGGCCGAGGCAATTCATGCTGAAGACCCACATTTTTTTGAGAAACTAGCTGCGCAACAAAGTCCAGAGTACCTTTGGATAGGCTGCTCCGACAGCCGCGTTCCAGCGAATGAACTGCTGGGAATGCTTCCTGGCGAACTTTTTGTGCACAGAAACATTGCCAACGTTGTCGTGCATTCCGATCTTAATTGCTTGTCAGTGCTGCAGTTTGCCACTGATGTACTAAAGGTTAAACACATCATCGTTTGCGGCCATTATGGATGTTCGGGCGTGCATGCGGCACTGACCAATCGGCGGGTCGGTTTAGCTGATAATTGGTTGCGCCATGTACAAGATGTACAGCAAAAACACGAACGGTATTTAGGTGAAGTGATCGGCGAGCGAGAACGCCATAATCGGCTTTGCGAACTCAACGTGATCGAGCAAATCGCGAATGTGTGTCAGACGACGATTGTGCAAGATGCGTGGGAACGTGGCCAAGAACTCACCGTACATGGCTGGATTTATGATGTGAAAGACGGCTTACTCAGCGAACTTGGCATGTCCATCAATCGCGCTGAAATGCTGGCACCTCATCTGGTGCGCAGCCTAGCGCGTTATGAGTAGTAAAATTCGCGACGAACAGTAAATAAGGCGCAATAAAGGACATTTATTCCGTCAGCCCGTTTAGGTTTAAAAGCAGTGTTCGGCGGCAGGAAATTCCTTGGACTTAACGGCACGAATATAGGCGAGTACGGCCTCATCAATACTACTTTGCCCCTCCATAAAATTTTTCACAAAACGAGCCTTGCGGCCAGGGAAAACGCCTAGTAAGTCGTGCATGACGAGAACTTGGCCAGAGCAGTCGACACCTGCGCCTATTCCTATGGTGGGAATCGCTAGCAGCTCGGTGGTCTCTTTCCCTAATTGTGCAGGAATGGCTTCTAGTACCAGCAGAGTTGCACCCGCTTGTTGTAAAAGCAAAGCGTCTGCTTTCAGTAAGTCAGCGGCTTCCGTAGTTTTTCCTTGCACCTTATATCCGCCAAGCTGATGCACTGATTGCGGCGTTAACCCCAAGTGGGCACAAACCGGAATCGCGCGATCCGTCAAAAACTTGACGGTCGATGCCAACCAAGCGCCACCCTCAAGTTTGACCATGTGCGCACCAGCCTGAATTAGCATAGCCGCATTTTGAAACGCAGACTCGGGTGTCGCGTAGCTCGCAAACGGCATATCCGCGACCACCAATGCAGATTTATTTCCCCGTGCAACGCACGCCGTGTGGTACGCCACATCGGCGATGCTTACTGGTAGCGTGGACTGGTGGCCTTGGCAGACCATGCCAAGCGAGTCGCCCACCAACAAAATCTCTACGCCACAACGGTCCATGAGCGCCGCAAAACTGGCGTCATAGCAGGTCAGCATGGTGATTTTCTCGTCTTTCTGTTTTTGCGTTAATAAGCCGGGAACAGTGACCGCCTTACGGTCTTGCAAATATTCAGCCACATTTTTCTCCTAGGCATTCAGGGTTACAGTCTGCGATATAAACTGAAAACGTTCTCGCATAAAAAATTGCTTTCCGTTTATGACGGCAAATTTGAATTTTTACACAGCATGAAATTGTTATCGCCAACCTCTCGTCAACGTTTCCGTTCAACGAGCAACTCACACGGCAAGGACCAATTGAAACCTTGTCGAGCCACAGTCTAATTTAAATGCTTGATTCGTGTTGAGTAGGGTAGAACGCAAAAAAACGGCCGCGCGAGATTATATTATGCGCAGGCAGTACACCTCAGCTTCATGCGCAAAAAGGAATCGAAAAGCGCAATCTCTCAACTGCTTGATACAGAAAAGACCGCAAGATCTGCAGGGAGGAATCTTTCGGTGACCGAATCTTGCAAACTTTGTGAATGTATTTGCAAAGATCAACGCTATTTATTTTTAAGAGGCAATTAGTATTTTATGGGAGTATCGTTATTTTTATATGTATTCGCGCTTTATTTGTAAGCGTATTGTTCTAATACTATTCCCTAGTATGCGTTGTTAAAGCTTATGTCTAGTTTGGATGTTGATGAGAAACAAAGAGAACAAAAAACTTTCCGCAGAGCCGTAGGCCGCAAAGAATGAAGTTTTTCTCTGCGGCCTCTGCGGCTCTGCGGTGAAACGGTAATTCCATACCCATCGACAAAGCATGAGGATTTACTAAAGTCGTTAGCAATATTCAACCTGAACGGAGCCTTGTTGCGGGATACGTAGTCGGTCAAACAAGCTTGCGGATGGCCTGGGCCGCAATTGCTGGAGCAAATTGATGAGCATCGCCTTTTCCCGGAATGTGGATAAAGGGATCGAGCTGAAGTAGTGGCAATAAAACAAAGGCGCGTTCGGTCATGCGCGGATGGGGTACGTTAAGCTCTTCGGTAGAAATTTCCTCGTCGCCATACAAAAGCAAATCTAAGTCTAAAGTGCGCGGCGCATGATGGTAGGGACGTTCGCGTCCGAAAGCGAGTTCGAGTTCCTGCAAATACGTTAACAACGCGTGGGCACTCAGCGTCGTTCTCACTTGCACCACCGCGTTGACGTAATCACTGCCGTCTGCATCAATGGGTGCGCTTAAGAATAGGCTTGAACGGGCGCTAAGTTGCGTATGCGGCAGTGCTGCAATTTTTTGAATCGCTTGCAATATCGTCGCTTGAGCGTCACCCAAGTTTGCGCCTAAGCCGATGTAAGCACGCAGCGCTTGTTGTGAACCTGCTGTCGTGTTTGATGCAGCGCGATTGAAGGATTTAGTCACTGACTTTATCGCTCGTTTTGCGCGGCCCTCGGCGCCGTGGCCGGCGTTTTTTTACGGGCTCTTCTGCTGCGACTTTCTTAGGTTTGATCGTTAGCAATCGTTCGCGTTCGATTTCATCACCGTTGATGAAGTCGGTCCACCATTCGCCGATGTCTGCATCCAGTTCGCCAGACGCGCAGCGCAATAAGAGGAAATCGTAACCGGCACGTAAGCGCGTGTTTTCTAGCAGTTTGTAAGGCGTTTTTCCGACCCGCTTTTCAAAGCGCGGCTGCATAGCCCAAATGTCACGCATGTCGGAACCGATTTTTCTTTGTAGCGCGAGTGAATCGGTTTGTGTACTCAACACATCGTCTGCCGCCAAATGTAAGGCCGGAATACTAAACTCACCGGCAGCTTTGTAGGCTTCCCATTTTTCTAGCACCTGATGCCATAACAACGAGGCGAAGAGAAATCCTGGCGAGACAGTTTTACCTTGTTTGATGCGCTCGTCCGTGTTCGCCAACGCTAAAGTGACAAATTTCTCGCCAAGTGGCTGTTCCAACACCACATCCAACAAGGGCATTAAACCGTGATGCAGCCCTTCTTTGCGTAATTGCTGTAGACAAGCCATGGCGTGACCGCTCATGAGTAATTTGAGCATCTCATCAAACACGCGTGCACTGGGTACGTTGTTGATGAGGGGCGCCATGATGGCGATGGGAAGTCGTGTTGCTTCGTCAATCGTAAATTGCAATTTTGCCGCGAAACGCACAACCCGTAACATGCGCACCGGATCTTCGCGGTACCGTGCTTCGGGTGTACCAATGATGCGTAAGGTTTTTTTCCGAATGTCGGCAATGCCACCGTGGTAATCCAGCACAGTTTGCGAAGCAGGGTCGTAGTACATGGCATTAATCGTGAAGTCACGACGCGCAGCATCTTCGTGTTGTTCACCGAAGGTATTGTCGCGCAAGACGCGTCCATGCTCGTCTTTTGGTGCTCCGTCGTCGCCTGCGCCTCGGAAGGTTGTGACCTCGAGAAGGTCTTGCCCAAACATGACATGCACAATCTGGAACCGCCGCCCGATGATGAACGCGCGGCGAAAAAGGCGTTTGACTTGCTCGGGCGTGGCATTGGTCGCGATATCAAAGTCCTTTGGCTTAATGCCAAGCAACAAGTCCCGCACAGCGCCCCCAACGACAAAGGCTTTAAATCCATTTTCTTGTAATGTTTGTGTTACGCGTACCGCATTGGCAGAAAGCAGTTCTGGGTTGATGCCGTGTTCTTTTGCATTCAACGCTTTAGGTTTGGCGCGTGCTTTGCTGTTTTTCGCAGGCTGCTCACCTGGAGTTTTAACGCCCAATATTCGTTGGATAAATTTCTTGATCATTGTTTAAATAGATGAAGTGTCGGCCAACCTTGTTTTTCTGCATGAGTGCTAAGGAGCGCATTGGGGTTAGTGGCAACAGGATTGCTGACGATTGACAGCAAAGGAATATCGTTTTGTGAGTCGCTATAGAAAAAGCTTTGTGCGAAATCGTTTAAAGCTAGTTGCTGCTTAGACAGCCACTCATGTAGGTGCACCACTTTGCCGATACCGTAAGTGGGCACACCCAGTAACTTTCCTGTCAGTCTGCCATCTGGCAAAGCCTCTGGCTCTGATGCAATCAGATGATCGACGGCGAACTCGCGGGCAATGGGTTCTGTTACGAAACGGTTGGTTGCCGTGATAATCAGCACCAGATCACCCTGATCTCGATGGCGTTTTACCAAGTTGAGCGCAGGCGCAAGTAATACCGGACGAATAATTTCATCCATGAACTGGGCATGATAGGTATCTAACTGGGCACGGGGAAACTGTGCCAAAGTGCCAAGCGCAAATTCTAGGTACTCAACGGGGTCGAGCGTGCCTGCTTGATACTGCGAGTAAAACATTTGATTGCGGCGTGAAAATTCGATTTTATCAACGACGCCAATGCGACACAGGAAAGCACCCCATTCATTATCCGAATCAAGTGGAATGAGTGTGTGGTCAAGATCAAATATGGCAATGTTGCGCATGAATAAGGCTGCTATTAATGTGAGTCGATCGTGTGGAGCGTTGCTTCAGTTTCAACTGCTATTTGTGGTTCAAGATCATGCAATAAATCACGTAATAAATCACGCAATAAGGGTAAGGTAATCGGGCGCTTGGTTTCTAAGGAATATTCATCAAGTTGGCTCATGAGTTGGCTGAGTGATGGCATGTCGCGCCGAAAGTGCGTAATGATGTAAGACAGAACACCAGGCGCTAGAGGCATACTTTTTAATTCAGCCATAGTTTGTAGCGCGTGCATTTTGTCTTCGTCCGTTAATTCGTGCACTTCGTACACCAAGCCCCAACCGAGGCGCGTGCGCAGGTCTTCGCGCAGCGCCAAGGCGCGCGGCGCGACACGTCCTGCGCAGAGTATGTTTGCGCCATGCGCTTTTACTTCATTGAATAAGGCGAATGCGTCGATTTGCGCAAGATCTGATAGTTGTTCGCAATCATCCAATAGATAGGTGTGGATGTCATTTGAAAAATTGAACATTTCACTAGGTGCATCTGGGCGGATGTAGCGCGCAGCGTGGCTTTGTGCAAGCGCGCGCAACAGATGCGATTTACCTGAACCGGGTTCGCCCCAGAGGTAGACAGCGTGCGCTTCCCTTGAGCCTTGGTGCGTGTTTTCACGGACGGCGATGTTTTTTACCAATTGCCACAACTCTTGATTTTTTCCAACAACAAAAGTATCGAGGCTGGGTGCCGTGTCGTGACGCAAATTAAGAAGTAACTGCCTCATGGTTGCCGATAAAAAGTACTATTCAAATACGATTGGCGCATGTGCTTGGCGGCGACAGACAGAATAGCAGAGGCGGGCAGCGCAATTAAGATACCCATGAATCCAAACAATTGTCCAAACGCCATCAATGCGAAAATAACAGTTAACGGATGGAGACCAATTCTTTCGCCAACCAAACGCGGCGTCAACACAAATGATTCTAGTACTTGTCCAAAGCCATAGATGATCGCGACATAGATCAAACCACTGAATCCGTCAAACTGCAATACCGCGCCAATCAGCGCGAGTGCCAAGCCAAGTCCAAACCCTAAATAGGGAATAAACACTAATACACCGGTAATGATGCCAACGGGAAGCGCTAGGTCAAACCCAGCGATCGACAATGCCGTCGAGTAGTAAACCGCCAGTGCGGCCATCACCATAATTTGCCCGTGTAAGTATTGCCCTAACATTGCGTCAACTTCTTTTAATGACTCAATCGTGTGTTGCAGCCAGCGACGCGGCACAAAATTTTCTAAGCGCGCCATCAGAAAATGCCAGTCCATCAGCAAGTAAAATAAAACGATAGGGATGAGCATGAAGTTAGCCAACATGCCTAAGACGGCCGTACCGCCTACGCGAATAGACGATAAAACTGCTTTGCCAATTGCATCCCCGCTGGTTGCTAGCTGTTCTGTTAAAAGCTCTTTGACACCAGTGCTATCAAGGCGCACATCGAAACCCAAATCGTGCAGCATGGGGCTCACACCAGAGTCTAATTTGTCGAAAAATTGTGGAATTTGTGCTTGTAGCTGCGGAATTTGTTTTTGCAAAATCGGTACCATGATAAAGATCATCGCAAGACCCAGGGCGATGACTAAAACCACGAGAAAGGCGGCCGCCAAGACGCGGGGTAGGGAGAATTTCTTGTAACGAAAGCGGCATAACTTATCGAGCCACGGGTTTAATGCGTAAGCCAAAATCGCAGCGACGATGAAAGGCATAAGTATCGGGCCTAACATCAGGGTCAACACTAAAAGTGCAGCGGCGACCGAGAACCATAAAATCGTCTGCCGTTGTTCAGTGGTGATGTTGAAATTCATAATCTTCAAACTCTTCAAATTGTTGGCCGCGCTCGAAGTGAAAGCAGCAAAATAATGTGCGTGTTGTGCCGTAAGATTTACGCATCCTTAAATTTGACTGGGCGACTTGTTCATGCGCATCAAACCTAAGATCAAAAACTACAGAGCGGTAAAAGCAATTTGTTAAAATAGCGGTCTTACTGAATTTGTATTCGCTAATCGCGTACAAAACTCCTCTATTTTACCGCCTCACACCTCGAATTGACGACAATCATGAGCACAACCGCAAAACCTGATCAGGCTGTTTCCCTTTCCTACGCTGATGCGGGGGTTGATATGGTCGCTGGTGATGCCTTAGTTGACGCCATCAAGCCCTTTGCGAAACGCACCATGCGTGAAGGTGTCATGGCAGGTATAGGTGGCTTTGGCGCGATGTTTGAGGTGAGTAAAAAATACAAGGAGCCTGTACTGGTTTCCGGTACCGATGGCGTGGGCACGAAACTCAAACTCGCATTTCACTTGAATCGGCACGATACCGTTGGTATTGATTTAGTCGCGATGAGTGTCAACGACATTCTTGTTCAAGGTGCGGAGCCTTTGTTTTTTCTCGACTATTTTGCCTGCGGAAAACTTGATGTTGCCACGGCGACGGATGTCATTAAAGGCATTGCGTTGGGATGTGAACAAGCTGGCTGCGCGTTAATTGGTGGTGAGACGGCTGAGATGCCTTCTATGTACCCAGAAGGTGAATATGATTTAGCCGGTTTTGCCGTTGGCGCCGTGGAAAAATCTAAAATTATCGACGGCTCGAAAATCGTTCCCGGTGACGTTATTTTGGGCTTGGCATCATCGGGCATACACTCCAACGGATTTTCGTTGGTGCGTAAGATTATCGATGTGGCGAATCCTGACTTGAACGCTGATTTTCATGGACGTAGCCTAGCCGATGCGCTGATCGCTCCTACCAGAATTTATGTGAAACCTTTGCTTGCTCTGATGGAGCGTTTCGATATCAAAGGCATGGCGCATATCACGGGCGGTGGCTTGGTTGAGAATGTTCCTCGTGTGCTTGGCGATCATTTGACTGCCGTCTTGCAACGCGACACATGGGAAATGCCACCACTTTTTGCTTGGCTGCAACAGCACGGTGGCGTAGCAGACGCAGAGATGCATCGCGTCTTTAATTGTGGCATTGGCATGGTTGTAATTGTGGCACCAGAAATTGCCAAAGAGGCGATGCAACAATTGACAGCAGCCGGCGAAACGGTTTTTCAAATTGGTTCAATTCGCGCTCGCATTGGTGCGGAACATCAGACCCAAGTACAGTAGCGCGGAATAAAAATCGTCAACGAAGCGTGGCGTTGCAATGCCACGCTGAGCTTGCTTTAAGCATCAATCGCTTCCCATAAATTATTCCAATCCTCGCCACGAAATATGCCTTCGCGCTTAAAGATCAGTTGATGATTTTTATCTAAAGCGAAATGCGTCGGCATTTTTAGCATATTGCCGAAGTTATCTTTATGCTCGGCCGCGTATCGATGGAGGATGGGGAAGCGCTGTTCGATTGGTATTGATTTGAGCACCATGTCATTATAGGTATCGAGCTCGCGCCGATTTTGATCGATGCTAACCGCCAATTGCATATATTTGCGCGTCATGTTTCCCGCATAAAACTCGCGCATCAACTTCAAGTCACGCATCACTGCTGGAATTTCTAAAGAAAAAAAACTGACTAGCAACACTTTGTCGCCCATGTCAGCAATATTGATTTTCTTTCCTTCTAAGTCTTTGCCTTGCAAGCTGTATTGTTTGTTTTCGGCCTTTGTTTGGCTCAGTGCATAGCCAATAGGTGATGAGAGGGCTGCAATAGCGCAGCTTTGGAGAAATCGACGCTTTTCCATGTTGAGACCTTGTTATTGATAGAGTTGATCGAAAAAAGCAATTTCAGAACCAAACAAACCATTAGTTTTTAAACAAGAGTCTTTATGTTAGCACGCCGATGATGATTGTAAAGAAGAAAAGCGTAATAAATTGTTAATTTAATTGCGGAGCGTGTGGGGTGCTTTTAAGTTAAGTCTTATGCCTCACTCGCTGATGGTTTCCCATAAATTATCCCAGTCTTCCGCTAAAAACGTACCCTCACGCTTGATCTGCAGTTTGCCCTTTGCATCAATAACGAAATGCGTTGGTTTGTGCGTAATTGCGCCGAAATTATCGTTGTGTCCTGATGCAGCGCGCCAAATAATTGGAAAATGCTGATCCTTCGGCACGGATAAATCGATTAATTGAATGTAATCTGAAAAATCATCCTTGCTCGTATCCAAGATCACCGCCAAGAGAACAAACTTTTTGTTTTTGTTATTGACGTAAAACTCGCGCATTAACTTTAAATCTCGGCTGCAAACATTGCAGCCAGAAGTAAAGAAACTGACTAAAACGGTTTTTCCAGCGTAATCATTAATGTTAAAAGCTTTTCCGTTGAGATCAGGGTTTTGCATTACTGCCGCTTGTCCAGGCTTGAGCTGTTGAGCGAAAGACGCATTGGCCGACAGGGCAAAGAATACTGTTACGGCGATACCAAAGAATTGCCTTAGATTCATTTTCAAACTTTCTTCGAGATGATAGTGGCGATGGCGAATAATGATTCGCCGTCCGATATGTTCGGCGGCAAAATTTTTGCCGTTTTTTTTCCATGTCACTTTGTCGCAACTAGTGTGACGTTCGCGTGAATTAATGCTGGAAAGTTGTCGAGCCGAGACAGCGCTAACTTACAGTATTGATTGTCTGAAGGCAATAATTTGCATCACATTGGTCGAAGAAAAACTGAGGCATTAAGTAGGCCCTAAGCAGGGTTGTTCCGATTCGATGTTTTACATCGCTTAATGCCCCTTTGCTAATTGAAGAAAGATCACTTAATGATACGATTTTCCCGCCAAAGTTGGCGCTTGGTGTCTAGTTCTGGAAGTCGTATTTCTTCTCGCAAGCCTTGTGCTTTCGCGAAACTGCTTGCTGAACATACGCCATTTTTTGCGTAGAAAAGCGCCGACGCTAACTGCCGTTCGGCGGTGTCGCCTAAAGCATGATCTAAGTCGTCAGGCACACTGCAAGTTGGTGAGAATCCGTTGGTGTAACCACCTTGCCCCAAATCATTCACGCCACTAAAGCGGCTCGCGAAGTAAGCGGTGGTGCAATTGTCAGTTTGCTGGAAACCGTAAGGCTTACCGCAGGTCGTTCCACCTATCGTAATGACTTGCATAAATGGTGATAAGCCATTGATGATTGATTCGCTGGCAGAACAAGTGCGGCTCGTTGTAAGCAGAAATACGCGGGGCAAGTTAAGTTGTGGCAAAAATTGGCCAGAGCGTCCGATCGTCGTAAACAACAGTCGGTTAGACGGGTCGTTGGTTTGTTCTGGATGTTTGTCATTAAATTGCAAGCGCTCGAATACACGATTCTGCACGCGCGCGCCGCCTATCATCGATGCTAAATCGTTGGCGATATACAGATACCCGCCGCCGTTGTAGCGCACGTCAATGACCAACTCATCAATGCCAATTGCTAGAAACCGACGCACGGCAACAATCAATGGATCCTCTGCTGTCGCTATATGATCGGTGAACACGATGTACCCCACTTTTTTATTGTCTGGCGTAGTGATGACCTGATTTGATAAGACTGGTGCGCCCACAACGGTTGCAGCGGTGAGACTTACAGTACGCGAGCCAGCAGCACCAACATCCAAAATATCAAAACGATTGGTTGCCCCGGCTTTCGTTGGATACAAGGCGGCGATTTGCGTATCGGCACTTAGGGTCGTGATAGATGCCCCGTTGATACCGATAATTTGCGCCCCGCGTTGAATATTTTGCCCAGAGGCGGGCGAATTGGGCTGCACGTATGCTACGCGAAGCGTCCCAAAACTGTTCACTAATCGCAAACCATAGCCAACGTCTTCTCCCGCCTCAAAAAAGCCGTCAATTTCGCTCTTATCTGAGGTAAAACTAAAGCGGTCACGCGAACGCACCAACAGCGCATCAAAATAACTGGCTGGCGTGCTGTAGTTTTCAGGCGGGACGTTGATGATTTCGTTGTACCAGAGATAAACGTCATCTAAATGCGCGCGCGCCCAAGATTTTTCTGACGATGGTGTGCAAATATTCGCGAAATCAGCAGGTTTTCCTATCGGTGCTGTTGTTGATGTCGTTGGTGGTGTGGTGCCCGTGGTGATGGGAGGTGGCGTTGTGTTCGTGGTTGGTGGATTATTCGACGAACTGCTTGGAAAGCACACGGAATTACTACCATTGCATACACCAGCGCTGCCACCGCCCCCGCCACAGCTAGTGAGAATGAATACCAAAGGCAGCGAAAGCAAGGGCAAAAAAAACTTTTTCATAAAAACCTCAAAATGTCAGAAACACATTCAATGTTGACATATTTATAAATGCTGTCAATGGAATTAGCGAGATAAAGGATGAGACATGTTGCTTTTCGTTGAGCAATCGATATTCTTCTTGTTCGTCATTTCTTTAAGAAGGTCTGATTAAGTTACTGCTCGATCAAATATTGAATCTGCGACATTCGCTACGATGTTCGCTCTACTGTCGTACAGGTCCGTTCCTCGATCCAACCTTTAGCCGCGCGCGCCACTTAAATAGAGCTTGCTTAATGTAATCTACATCGCCAATAACAATAATTAAGCATTTAAAAATCGCACTATAACTCTAACTTATTTTTGAGCAACAATTCGCCATGACTACCTCGAAAAAACTGATCACTAAGCGCTGCGCTTGGGCTAATCCTGCTAATCCCTTGTATTTGCATTATCACGATCACGAATGGGGGCAACCTTGCCACGATGAAGTCAAATTGTTTGAAATGCTCAATCTAGAGGGCGCACAAGCGGGATTAAGCTGGGAAACCATTCTCAACAAACGCGAAGCATATCGCGTGGCTTTTGATAATTGGGATGCCAAGCGCATCGCAAAGTACGACGACAAAAAAGTCGCCAGTTTGATGGGAAACGCCGGTATTGTTCGTAATCGTTTGAAAATTGCCGCCGCCATTACCAACGCGCAAGCGTATCTGCGCATGGTTGCAGAAGGAAATACCTTAGACGATTACCTTTGGGCGCATGTGAATGGCAAGCCATTGCACAATAACGGCGAACGCATCATCACGACACCTTTATCCGATGCAATTTCTAAAGATTTGAAGAAGCGTGGATTCAAATTTGTTGGCTCCACTATTATTTATGCGTATATGCAAGCCATCGGCATGGTACAAGACCATGCGGCCGATTGTGATTGGTTTGTTCCTGGGTGAAATACTGAAGCGGGGTGGGTTTGTTCTAAGGCTGCGCAGCTTGGTTTTCTTGATGCGCCAAGGCTTGCAAGGGCGGCGTCGATTTCTTTGCTACTGTCAAACTGGTGGGCACGTCGACGCGCACCGGTTTGCTGTGCATATTCGTAGAAGATAAGACGTTGTCGGCTACCTCAGGAGCCGCATCCCACACGGGAGCCGCAATACCTTCAAATACCGATTTAAGCTGCTTGCCCCAATTGTTGCGCAACATTTGAAAATATTGGTTTTTCTCATCGATAGTGGCGAAGTGTGTAATAGCGTATTGATCAGTTTCGTACACCAATAAATCCAGCGGCAAGCCCACCGAAATGTTAGAGCGCAGGGTCGAATCCATCGATATCAACGCACATTTCGCTGCCTCATCGAGTGGCGTGGCAGGCGTGATAACGCGGTCTAGAATTGGTTTCCCGTACTTGGCCTCACCAATCTGAAAGTACGTGTTCTCATTGTGCGATTCAATGAAATTGCCAGCCGAGTAAATCTGAAACAAGCGACAACGTTCACCTTTAATTTGCCCACCAAAAATCATACTGACATTGAAATCAATGCCAAATTCTTTCAGCGCAGAGGCGTCGCGCGCATGCACCGTGCGCACCGCATCACCCACAATGCGCGCCGCTTCGTGCATGCTACTCGCTGTCCAAATGCTTTTGCCACCATCGCCCACATGTTCAGAAATAAGCTGACGGATTGATTGCGAGATCGATAAATTTCCGGCAGTCATCAACACCATCATGCGGTCACCGGGGTTTTCGAATACATACATTTTCCGAAACGTGCCCACCTGATCTACGCCCGCATTGGTACGAGAATCAGAAAGAAAAACCAAACCCGCATCTAGGCGCATGCCAACGCAATA
>CAYPNW010000007.1:0-29331 GCA_964411965.1 uncultured Burkholderiaceae bacterium | reverse complement strand
GATTTGACGCGAATGAATTTCACCACATGCGTCTGGTTGCCAGTTAAATGCGCTAACGGCGCATACACATCGCGTCCGCCAGTGACAACGCCTACAAGCTGCACCAGACCAAGTCCAGCGAAGAGCACGGCAAAAACCTTAGACGGCAAGCCACCTTTGTAAAAGATCAGTTGATAAGCACCATAGCCAAGCAAAATTGTTGCCCAACCCGCCATTTGCAACCATGCGGGTATCACGGGGGACACCATCCACAAGGCCATGGCAATCATCAGAACACCAAAGAATCGTTTAATTTGCTCCATCCACACCCCAGCGCGTGGTAACAGCGTGCCAGCCGAAATACCCACCAAAAGCAAAGGCACACTCATGCCCATTGCCATCGCAAACAGTGCGGAGCCGCCAATGACAACATCGCGCGTTTGGCTGATATACACCAAAGCCCCAGCTAATGGTGCCGCCACGCAGGGTCCAACGATCAGTGCAGATATCGCGCCCATCACAAAAACGCCAAGCAGCTTTCCATTGCGTTGGCCTTCCGAAGCCATGGACAATTTACTCTGCAACGACGCTGGCACTTGCAATTGATACACGTCAAACATTGACAATGCCAACACCACCATCAAGAGTGCGAACGTGCCTAGTACCCAGGGATTTTGCAGCGCTGCTGAAAGGCCTTCACCAATCAAGCCCGCCGCGACGCCCAAAGCCGTGTAGACCAAAGCCATACCAAGTGCATAACTGAACGAAAGCGTAAAACCACGGCTACGTTTAATGCCCGTACCCTCGCCAACAATAATGAACGAAAGAATTGGTACCATCGGCAATACACAGGGAGTGAACGAAAGTCCCAATCCGAGCAAAAAGAAAAGGGGAAGGATGACTAATAAGCGCCCACTCTTCAAGGCAGAGCTAATGCCGTGGCTTTCGTTATCTACCGCGCCTTTGCTGCTGGAATCATTTGCACCAAGTGGCACTTGGCTTGTCGATTGGGGCGCTACACTCACGCCGGAAATCGACATGGCAACTGGCGTGACGACTGGTGGGTAACATAAACCTAGGTCAGCGCAGCCTTGGTGTCCAACATTTAAAGTGAAATTGCCTGCAGCTTCAACCGGAACGCGGACCAGCAATTCATGCCGATAGGTCTCAACTTCTTTTTGAAATGTCTCGTCAAACTTCACTTTGCCCTTTGGCAAAACAGGCGTACCCAATTTCGCGCCATTCGCTTCGAATTTTAGACGCTCGCGATACAAGTAATAGCCCTCAGCAATAGTGAACTTCACTTCCGCCAAACCTGGCTCAACCATGGTCGCAGAGACTTTGAACGCCACTTCGGGATCCAAAAACTCTTGCGCCTGCGCGAAGTTTGGGAAAACTGAGGCGAGTAAGAGAATAACGCCAGCAGACACTCCATGTAGCCATTGTTTGGCACTAGAGAAATTTTCAATCAGTCTTACGAACATGCAAACCTCGTCATTAAATACTTGCGATTTCAGTTAAATTTATTGCTACATCGAATGTCAGATGCATCAAGCAATGATTAAGTTATCACTTTTGGAGTTTTTGTTTCATGTTAGCCTTAATCTTTTTAAGGCGTCTCATGTTCTCAATAAACATCAAAAGTGAAATTTTAAAAAAATTACTCATAAGCTTGAATCGGCACATGATTGGTCGCCAAGTTCTACGCTAACTAACACAAGATAGAAATAAAAAAGCCGTTCAAATTACTTTGAACGGCTTTTGATTCGCTGCGACTACTTATTCTGCTGTTGGCGCGTCGGCGGCATCAGACATTTCTGGACGATCCATGAGTTCGACATACGCCATAGGTGCATTGTCACCCACGCGGAAACCCATTTTAAGAATACGCAAATAACCACCATTGCGATTTGCATAACGTGGTCCCAATTCTGCGAACAATTTCACAACCATTTCGCGATCGCGCAAACGAGAAAAAGCTAAACGCTTGTTCGCTAAGGTATCAGTCTTGCCCATTGTCAAAATCGGCTCGATAACGCGGCGCAACTCTTTGGCTTTTGGCAAAGTTGTCTTGATTGCTTCGTGACGCAACAGAGATACTGTCATATTGCGCAACATTGCAAGACGGTGGGATGAAGTTCTATTTAGCTTACGTAAGCCGTGACGGTGACGCATGGTACTTCCTTTCTAGTTTAAAGAATCCAGCTCTTCTATCGATGCCAAGGCAGCGCGGGCCGGTAATTAATTGGTGTTAAAAAATTATTTTTCCAAGCCAGCTGGTGGCCAGTTTTCAAGCTTCATACCGAGAGACAAACCGCGCGAAGCCAATACTTCTTTGATCTCGTTGAGTGATTTGCGACCTAAGTTTGGTGTCTTCAACAATTCATTTTCGCTACGTTGAATCAAATCACCGATGTAGTAAATGTTTTCTGCTTTCAAGCAGTTTGCTGAACGTACTGTCAATTCCAAGTCATCTACTGGACGCAACAATACGGGATCAACTGCTGGAGCACGTGAAGGTGCTTCGGCTGCAGCTTCTGTACCTTCAAGCGCGGCGAATACATTCAACTGATCAACCAACACACGTGCTGACTGACGAATCGCTTCCTCTGGCGAAATCACACCATTGGTTTCGATATTGATGACCAACTTATCCAAATCTGTACGCTGCTCAACACGCGCTGATTCGACTGCATAAGAAACGCGACGAACAGGTGAGAAAGATGCATCCAAAATCATACGGCCAATCGTCTTATTCGCATCTTCCGATAAGCGACGAACGTTGCCAGGCACGTAACCACGACCTTTTTCAACTTTGATCTGCATATCAAGCTTGCCGCCAGACGTCAAATTAGCAATGACGTGATCTGGATTAATCAGTTCAACATCATGCGGTAAATCAATGTGCGAAGCCAAAACCGCGCCTTCGCCTTCTTTCTTCAACGTCAATGTGACTTCGTCGCGATTGTGCAGTTTAAACACAATGCCTTTTAAGTTCAGCAATATATCGACAACGTCTTCCTGCACACCGTCGAGTGATGAGTATTCATGCACGACGCCAGCGATTGTCACTTCTGTCGGAGCATAACCAACCATTGACGACAATAAAACGCGACGTAAAGCATTGCCCAGAGTGTGGCCAAAACCACGTTCAAACGGTTCCATCACAACTTTCGCGTGACCGGCACCGAGCATTTCTACATCTATGATTCGTGGTTTAAACAGATTGCTTTGCATGAAATATCCTTTTCAATACCCTCGGCTCATTACACCGATAAGGCTGATGGCATAAAGAAAAAAAGCCTGCCCAGGGGATGGGCAGGCGTCACTACATAATTCTTATCGTGAATACAACTCAACGATCAAAGATTCATTGACATCATGAGCGATGTCGCTGCGGTCTGGCATTGCTTTATAAGTGCCAACCATCTTCTTGGAATCAACTGAAACCCATGAAGGCATGCCGATTTGTTCAGCCAAAGACAGCGCTTCAACAATACGCACTTGCTTCTTTGACTTTTCGCGTACAGCGACCACATCACCAGCTTTTACTTGGTACGAAGCGATATTCACAACCACGTCGTTAACTGTAAACGCTTTGTGACTAACCAATTGACGTGCTTCGGCGCGTGTAGAGCCAAAGCCCATACGATACGCGACGTTGTCCAAGCGAGATTCTAATAACTTGAGCAATGTCTCACCAGTGTTACCTTTTTGACGGTCTGCTTCAGCAAAGTAGCGGCGGAACTGACGCTCCAAAATGCCGTACATGCGTTTTACTTTTTGCTTTTCACGCAATTGATTACCGTAATCAGACGTACGTGCGCCAGACTTAGCACCGTGTTGACCAGGTTTTACATCCAACTTGCATTTAGAATCGAGCGAACGACGTGCGCTCTTAAGAAAAAGGTCCGTACCTTCACGGCGTGATAATTTTGCTTTTGGTCCAATATAACGTGCCACGTTTATTTCCTTTAATTAATGACGCGAGGCAGAGAATCTGTCGCGCTAGTTTGATTCACTTTCAATCAAACGGTGGTCTTAACAACTTCAACTTCTAAAAATCAAAAATCCCGCAGCAGCGGCCACGGGCTTTTTTCACAACCTAAGTCCGGAATTTAGATACGGCGGCGTTTTGGAGGACGGCAACCGTTATGCGGAACAGGGGTAACGTCTTGAATCAAAGAGATCTTGATCCCTAAGTTATTCAATGCACGCACTGAAGACTCACGCCCAGGACCTGGACCTTTAATACGAACTTCCAGATTCTTAATTCCGCATTCCACTGCGACTTTACCTGCTGTTTCAGCAGCAACCTGTGCAGCAAACGGTGTCGATTTACGCGATCCCTTGAAGCCAGCGCCACCAGCAGTTGCCCAAGATAATGCATTCCCTTGGCGATCTGTGATCGTAATGATCGTATTATTGAACGAAGCGTGTACATGGGCGATGCCCTCAGCAACGTTCTTTTTAACCTTTTTACGAGCGCGTGCTGCGGCCGCATTATTTTGTGCTTTTGCCATTTCTAATTCCTTGAACCCAGTCAGCCTAGATTATTTTTTCAACGATTGTGCTGCTTTACGTGGACCTTTGCGTGTACGTGCATTTGTGCGCGTACGCTGACCACGGCAAGGCAAACCTTTACGATGACGTAAACCGCGATAGCAACCGAGATCCATCAATCGCTTGATGTTCATCGAGATCTCACGACGCAAGTCACCTTCAACAACAAATTTACCAATCTCGTCGCGAAGCTTCTCTAATTCATTGTCGTCCAAGTCTTTGACTTTTTTCGTAGTCGCAACACCTGTTACGCTGCAAATATGTTCTGCGCGTGGACGTCCTATACCATAGATGGCCGTCAAGCCGATAACAGTATGTTGATGATTTGGGATATTCACCCCTGAAATACGTGCCATTCGTTATTCCTCGTTCAATAACGTTAATTAACCTTGCCGCTGTTTGTGTCTTGCAGTTACACAAATCACGCGTACAACACCTTTGCGCTTGATGATCTTGCAATTACGGCAGATCGGCTTTACTGATGCGAGAACTTTCATTTTTTGCCCTCTTTCCTTCTAAAACATAAATTTATTTAGTACGAAATACAATTCGCGCTCTGCTTAAATCATAAGGTGTCAGTTCCACTGTCACCTTATCGCCTGGCAAAATTCGTATGTAGTTCATCCGCATTTTTCCAGAAATATGGCCAAGTACCACATGCCCATTTTCCAACTTAACTCTAAATGTTGCATTGGGAAGGTTCTCTAGGATTTCCCCTTGCATTTGTATTACGTCGTCTTTTGCCATGCGTTTTGCTGATCCTCTGGGCAACTACCTAGTAGGAATGCCGCCCTTGAAATTCGCTTTACGAAGTAAAGAATCGTATTGCTGTGACATTACATAATTTTGAACTTGCGCCATAAAATCCATCGTTACTACAACGATGATTAACAACGACGTTCCACCAAAATAAAAAGGTACCTTCCACTTCGCCACCATAAACTCTGGTAACAAACACACCAAAGTAATGTAAAGCGCACCAGCGAGAGTTAAACGCATCAGAATCTTATCGATATAACGCGCCGTTTGTTCACCCGGTCTAATACCTGGCACAAATGCTCCGCTCTTCTTCAAATTCTCAGCCGTCTCTTTGCTGTTGAAAACTAACGCGGTGTAGAAGAAACAAAAGAAAATAATAGCTATCGCGTACAACAAGGCATGAATTGGTTCGCCAGTGGCCAAAGACGCAGATAAGTCCTTCAAGAATCCAACCAACCAACCGCTGGATGAATTTTCTGCGCCTTTAGTAAACCAGTTTGCAATTGTCGCAGGGAACAAAATTATCGATGAAGCGAAAATAGGGGGAATGACACCTGCCATATTCAACTTCAAAGGTAAATGACTACTTTGTCCGCCATACACTTTGTTACCCACCTGCCGTTTTGCGTAGTTCACGAGTATTTTTCTCTGCCCGCGCTCAACAAAAACAACCGCAAATGTCACCGCAGGTACCATCACGCAAATTACAAGTGCAGAGAAATTTCCTATAGATCCATTTCTAACCAATTCAAACAAATTCGCTAAACCACCTGGCAACCCAGCCGCAATACCAGCGAAGATGATAATCGATATCCCATTTCCCAAGCCACGTTCTGTAATCTGTTCACCCAACCACATCAAAAACAGGGTACCTGTCACCAATGTAATAACAGTAGTTACGCGAAACGCCATTCCAGGATCGACTACTAAACCGGCCTGCCCTTCCAAACCAAATGCAATAAAGTACGCTTGGAGAGTAGCTAAAACTAAAGTGCCATAACGCGTATATTGAGTAATCTTGCGCCGGCCGGACTCGCCTTCTTTTTTCAACGCCTCTAATTGTGGTGACACAATAGACATCAATTGCATAATGATGGAGGCAGAAATATACGGCGTGATTCCCAATGCAAATACCGCGAACCGAGCCAACGCGCCACCAGAAAACATATTAAACATACCCAAGATACCACCTTGGTTTTGTCTGAACAGCTCTTCTAGTGCCTTCGCATCAATACCCGGCACTGGGATATGAGTGCCAATTCGATAAACGACCAATGCACCCAATAAAAACCACAGTCTCCCCCAAGGAAAACCGCTCGCAGCACTTTTTGCTTGTTGCGGAGAAGTCGCCAATTATTGCTCCAATTTTGCGTCGAGATTAAGCAACTGTGCCGCCGACAGCTTCAATAGCGGCTTTCGCCCCTTTTGTCACGATCAGACCGTTCAAATTAACCTTCTTCGTAATTTCGCCAGACAAAATAACGCGAACAACACGAGCTAATTCAGACACTACACCAGCTTGCTTGAGTGCAAGAATGTCGATTTCAGCCACTGGCAAACCTTCCAAATCCGACAAGCGAACTTCTGCTTTATAGGGTGTGGCCAATGATTTAAAACCGCGCTTTGGCAAACGACGCTGCAAAGGCATCTGACCGCCCTCAAAGCCCACTTTGTGGAATCCGCCGGTACGCGATTTTTGACCTTTGTGACCACGACCTGATGTCTTACCCAATCCCGAACCAATGCCGCGACCAACACGACGCTTGTAATGCTTTGCGCCATCTGCTGGTTGTATTGTATTTAATTCCATAATTAACTCCGATCGTTGCCCATGGGGCTCACGAAACCACTTTCACAAGATAAGAGACCTTATTGATCATGCCGCGTACGGAAGGTGTGTCCTGCAATTCAGACACAGAGTTCACCCTACGCAAACCCAATCCACGAACCGTCGCACGATGCGACTCGCGCGTACCAATTAAGCCCTTGACCAAGGTCACTTTTACAGTTTTAGTCATCATCGTCACCTTAACCCAATATATCTTCCAGCGATTTACCGCGCTTAGCAGCTATCTCTGAAGGAGTACTCATTTTTGATAATCCGTCGAGAGTCGCGCGAACCATATTGTAAGGATTTGTCGATCCGTTTGACTTTGCAACAACGTTTACCACGCCTAGTACTTCAAAAATTGCGCGCATCGGACCACCAGCGATAACGCCTGTTCCTTCTTTAGCTGGCATCATCATCACTTTCGACGCGCCATGCTGACCCGTAACCGCATGTTGCAAAGTGCCATTTTTCAACGTTACTTTGATCATTTTGCGGCGCGCCTCTTCCATTGCCTTCTGGACCGCTACTGGAACTTCTTTTGACTTACCCTTGCCCATGCCGATGCGACCATCGCCATCACCCACAACGGTTAACGCTGCGAACCCCATAATCCGACCACCCTTCACGACTTTCGTGACGCGGTTGATCGCGATCATCTTCTCGCGCATACCATCATCCGGTTTTTCCGAGGCCATCTTTGCTTGCATTTTTGCCATGACGTATATCCTTAGAACTTCAAGCCAGCTTCACGCGCAGCTTCTGCCAGCGCCTTAATGCGACCGTGGTAACGGAAACCGGAGCGATCAAACGCAACTTCGGTAATCCCTGCTTTTAACGCTTTCTCTGCCACGCGCTTACCAATCAAAGTAGCCGCCGCAGCGTTGCCACCATTACCGGAATCTGCCGCCAGCATAGCCCTAACTTCCGCCTCTACCGTTGAAGCTGACGCCAAAATTTTTGCATCAGGTCCAATGATATTTGCGTAAATGTGAAGGTTCGTCCGATGTACTGACAGTCGTGTGACCTTTAACTCTGCGATTTTGGCACGTGTTTGAGTCGCGCGGCGCAGACGTGATTGTTTCTTATCCATCGTCAACCCCTATTACTTCTTCTTAGTTTCTTTGATCACAACCACTTCGTCCACGTAGCGGACGCCCTTGCCTTTGTATGGCTCAGGACTGCGGTATGCACGAACTTCAGCTGCAACTTGACCAACTCGTTGCTTATCAACCCCTTTGATCAAAATTTCAGTCGGCAAAGGTGTCGCACAGCTAACGCCCTCCGGCATCTGATGAACAACTGGGTGAGAAAAACCCAAGGAGAGATTGAGTTTGTCGCCTTGCGCCTGCGCTTTGTAGCCAACGCCGACCAAAGTCAACTTCTTTTCATAGCCTTTGGTAACACCGATAACCATATTATTGACCAATGCGCGCAAAGTTCCCGTCATCGCATTTGCATCACGACCTTCAGCAGCCGGTGAAAAACTTAAGGTTCCGTTATCGTTGGCTACTTTAACGAGACCATTTAAACCTTGTGTCAAGACACCCATCGGGCCCTTAACTGTAATCTGCATTTCCGATACCGCAACTTCGGCACCTTTAGGCAGTACGATTGGCATTTTACCTACTCGTGACATCTTCTACTCCTTAGGCGACGTAGCAAATCACTTCACCACCAACACCGGTAGCGCGCGCCTTGCGATCAGTCATAACACCCTTAGGAGTGGAAACAATTGCCACACCTAAACCATTCATGACGCTTGGAATCTCATCCTTGCCTTTGTAAATCCGCAAACCAGGACGAGATACTCGCTCAAGGCGCTCAATAACTGGGCGACCAGCGTAGTACTTCAAACCAATTTTCAACTCTGATTTACCAGCATCTTCTGTTACTGCGAAATCCTCTATGTAACCTTCATCTTTTAGTACGATTGCAATTGCAATCTTTACTTTCGATGATGGCATTGCAACCGCCGTCTTTTGCACTACTTGGGCGTTGCGAATGCGTGTCAGCATATCGGCGATAGGATCGCTCATACTCATTGCATATTCTCCTATTACCAGCTGGCTTTAGTCATTCCAGGAATCTCACCACGCATGGCGAATTCACGGAGTTTAATGCGACCCAATCCGAACTTACGGAAAGTGCCACGCGGACGACCTGTTAGCGCACAACGATTGCGCTGACGAGTCGGATTCGAATTTCGCGGCAAAGCCTGCAACTTCAGACGAGCCAAATAACGCTCTTCTTCGGTCTTAGATTGGTCATCAATGATGACCTTTAACTCAGCACGCTTACCGGCAAATTTCTTTACCAAGTCTGCGCGTTTTTGCTCACGATTAATCAGTGCCAATTTTGCCATGGCGACCTCAGTTTCTGAACGGAAATTTAAATGCGGCGAGGAGAGCTTTCGCTTCTTCGTCGGTCTTTGCTGTCGTGGTAATACTAATATTCATACCACGCAATGCATCAATTTTGTCGTACTCAATCTCAGGGAAAATGATTTGCTCTTTCACCCCGATGTTATAGTTTCCACGACCATCGAACGCACGACCAGACACACCACGAAAATCGCGCACACGCGGCAACGCCACGGTTACAAAGCGATCCAAAAACTCGTACATGTGTGCGCCGCGCAGAGTCACCATACAACCAATAGGATAACCCTCACGAATCTTAAAACCAGCAATCGCCTTGCGAGCCTTCGTTACCACTGGCTTTTGTCCAGCAATCTTTGTCAGATCACCAACTGCGTGCTCAATAATTTTCTTGTCGGCAATCGCCTCAGACAAACCCATATTCAGAGTAATCTTTAAAAGACGAGGCACTTCCATTGATGACTTATAACCAAACTTAGCAGTCAAATCACCAACGACTTTTTCTTTGTAAAATGCTTGTAGACGGGCCATGATCTTATGCCTTCACAACTTCGCCGGTCGACTTAAAGATGCGAACTTTCTTGCCATCCACCATCTTAAAACCAACTCGGTCAGCCTTGCCAGACGCCGCGTTAAACAACGCAACATTTGACACATGTATCGGCATCAACTTATCAACGATGCCACCTACCGCACCCGTCATGGGGTTTGGCTTTGTCGCCTTCTTCGCGACATTTACACCAGCAACAACAACGTAATCTGCATCCACGCACTGCTGCACTGTTCCGCGCTTACCAGCGTCTTTTCCAGTCAACACAATTACTTCGTCGTTTTTACGAATTTTATTCATAACAACCCCTTACAAAACTTCAGGCGCCAGAGACACTATTTTCATAAAGCGCTCCGTGCGCAACTCGCGCGTCACAGGCCCAAAGATGCGCGTGCCAATTGGCTCAAGCTTGGCATTTAACAAGACAGCCGCATTGCCATCAAACTTAACCAAAGAGCCATCCTGACGACGAACTCCTTTAGCTGTTCGAACAACAACCGCGTTGTATATCTCACCTTTTTTTACGCGACCACGGGGAGCAGCTGACTTCACTGTCACCTTAATCACATCACCAATACTCGCATAACGGCGCTTCGAGCCACCCAACACCTTAATGCACAAAACTTCGCGTGCACCAGTGTTGTCAGCCACTTCCAGCCGACTTTCTGTTTGAATCATAATTTTCTTTCCCAACTTAATCCACAATGAAACTAATCTTTGCGGTCAGTCTTGGTCCTGTCGCCCCAGAAAGCAATTACATTGCTCTCCGAAACACGATTAGGTGGACTTTTTTAACAACCCCAAGAGACATTCTTAGGGGAACATTGGACTGCTATCTGCGTTTAAAAATAACAGTCCGCCATTATGACACTAAATTCTCACATGTGCAAGAATTTTTTTAAAGAACTTGCGCTACCTGAACAACTCGTGTCACTGTCCAAGCTTTTGTCTTCGAAATTGGGCGTCCTTCTTGAATTTCGACCGTATCACCAGCCTTTGCCTGGTTCGCCTCGTCATGCGCGTGATACTTAGCAGTGCGCATAATGATCTTGCCGTACAAAGGATGTTTAACGTGACGCTCAACTAACACTGTCACTGTCTTATTCATCTTATCCGAAACAACTTTACCAATTAATGTGCGCTTCAAAGCAACTTTAACTTGATCGTTCATTATTTGGCACCCTTCTGATTCATTACAGTTTTCACGCGAGCGATGTCGCGACGAACTTTTTTGAGCTGAGAAGTGTTGCTCAGTTGTTGCGTCGCAATTTGCATACGCAAACTGAATTGCGCCTTTAACAGCTCATTTAACTCTTTACTCAAAGCGACTTCGTCTTTACCTTGGAGTTCCGATGCTTTCATTTTCAACCCCTCTTATTGACCAACTTGACGAACTACAAACGTCGTCAAAAGCGGTAATTTTGCTGCCGCAAGACGAAACGCCTCACGAGCCAACGCTTCATCAACGCCATCCATTTCATACAACATTTTGCCAGGTTGAATTTCGGCAACGTAGTACTCAGGGTTACCCTTACCATTACCCATACGGACTTCAGCTGGCTTTTGTGAGATAGGCTTATCTGGAAAAATGCGAATCCAAATACGTCCACCACGCTTAATGTGGCGAGTCATTGCACGACGAGCCGCTTCGATCTGGCGAGCCGTGATACGTCCACGGCCAATTGCTTTCAGACCAAACTCACCAAAAGACACAGCAGTCCCTCTTTCGTGGGAGATGCCTTTATTGCGTCCCTTTTGTTCTTTCCGATATTTTCTGCGCGCTGGTTGCAGCATAATTATTCTCCTGCTTTCTCTACCGGTGCTGAGGCAACAGCAGACTTAGCGTGAACACGCTTAACCGCCGGCACTGCAGCACCAGCCGAAACTGGTTGTCCTTCAGGACGTTTAGCACGTGGACGACTCGCTGGCTTACCATCTTCACGACGTGGGCCACGACGCTTTTTATCGTCTTCCTGCACCGACTCGATCACGGGTGCATCGCCGTTGGGCAAGCGATCGCCTTTATATACCCAAACTTTGACGCCAATAATGCCGTATGTCGTCGATGCTTCACTAAAGCCGTAATCAATGTCGGCGCGCAATGTATGCAAAGGTACACGACCTTCGCGATACCATTCTTTACGTGCAATTTCGATACCGTTCAAGCGACCGCTCGACATGATCTTGATACCCTTTGCGCCTAAGCGCATCGCATTTTGCATAGCCCGCTTCATCGCACGGCGGAACATAATGCGCTTCTCAAGCTGCTGAGAAATGGAATCAGCAATCAATTGCGCATCAATTTCTGGCTTGCGAATTTCTTCAATATTGACATGCACAGGCACGCCCATAATCTTCGTCAAATCCGCCTTTAACAGTTCAATGTCTTCGCCTTTCTTGCCGATGACTACACCAGGCCGCGAGCTGTAAACTGTGATGCGGGCATTTTTGGCTGGACGTTCAATCGTGATACGCCCAACAGATGCACTTTTCAGTTTCTTTTTGAGGTACTCGCGAACTTTGATGTCCTCCAAAAGCATAGATGCGAAATTTGAACTACCCGCATACCATTTTGAAGACCAATTCCGCGTTACCGCCAAACGAAATCCGGTTGGATGAATTTTCTGTCCCATCGTGACCCCTTAGTTACCGACAGTCACGTAGATGTGACAGGATTGTTTAGAAATGCGATCTCCACGGCCTTTTGCACGAGCAGTGAAACGCTTCAAAATCGCGCCCTTTTCGACATAAATTGTTTTAACCTTCAATTCATCGATATCGGCACCATCGTTATGCTCGGCATTTGCTATTGCAGACTCAAGCACTTTCTTGATGATTGTTGCGCCTTTTTTCGGGCTGAACGCCAAAATATTCAATGCTTGGTCAACTTTTTTGCCACGAATAAGATCAGCCACAAGACGGCCTTTTTGCTCCGAGAGGCGAACGCCACGCAATATTGCTTTTGTTTCCATCATTGCACCTATCTCTTTGCCTTCTTATCAGCCGCATGCCCTTTGAATGTGCGTGTTAAAGCAAATTCGCCAAGCTTATGACCAACCATGTTTTCAGAAACATACACAGGTACGTGCTGCTTACCGTTATGCACCGCAATAGTCAACCCAATAAAGTCGGGCATTATCGTCGACCGACGTGACCAAGTTTTAATTGGCTTCTTGTCTTTAACAGCTTGAGCTGTTTCGACTTTCTTCACCAAATGGGCATCGCAAAACGGCCCTTTTTTCGCTGAACGTGTCATTTTTCTTCCTTATTTCTTGCCACGGCGGGAAACGATCATCGAAGTCGTGCGCTTATTGCGACGCGTCTTCTTACCCTTTGTTTGCTGACCCCAAGGGGATACAGGGTGACGTCCAGCTGCAGTCTTGCCCTCACCACCACCATGGGGATGGTCTACTGGATTCATCACGACACCGCGAACGGTTGGACGAACACCACGCCAACGCATAGCACCAGCTTTACCAATTTTACGAAGATTGTGCTCACCATTACCCACTTCGCCAACAGTGGCGCGACATTCAATGTGAATGCGACGCACTTCGCCTGAGCGCAAACGGACTTGCGCGTAGGTACCATCACGAGCCATCAACACGACGCCAGCACCTGCGGTGCGCGCAATTTGCGCACCTTTACCAGGCAACATTTCCACACAATGCATCGTTGTGCCCACTGGAATGTTTCGAATTGGCATACAGTTACCAGATTTGATCGGCGCTTGCGAACCATTCATCACCTGATCACCAGCAGCCATTCCTTTGGAAGCGATGATGTACTGACGCTCACCGTCTGCATAGCACAACAAAGCAATGTGCGCAGTGCGATTTGGATCGTATTCGATACGCTCAACCGTCGCTGGAATACCGTCTTTAGTGCGCTTAAAGTCTACCAAACGATAATGCTGTTTATGTCCACCACCAATATGACGGGTAGTGATGTGGCCATTATTATTACGACCAGCAGTTTTTGATTTTTTCTCAAGCAATGCAGCAAACGGACGCCCTTTATACAAACCTTCCGTTACCACTTTTACCATGCCACGTCGCCCAGGCGAGGTTGGCTTCATCTTTACGAGTGCCATATTTATGCCCCCTCTGTAAAGTTAATTTCCTGACCCGGCTTCAAACATACGAACGCTCTGCGTGTATGATTGCGGCGACCATTAAATTTACCAGTACGTTTTTGTTTACCCATACGGTTTGCCACCTGAACCGATTCAACTTGAACCTTAAACAGAAGCTCAACCGCAGCCTTAATTTCTGGCTTTGTAGCATCCTGCATCACCAAAAATACGACCTGCTCATTCTTTTCAGCAACCATGGTTGCCTTCTCAGAAATCACCGGCGCCAACAACACCTTCATCAGGCGCTCTTCACTATGCTTAACTAATGAGCTCATGCCAGCATCTCCTCAATTTTTGCTAAAGCTGGCTTCGTGATCAACACTTTCTTATAGAAAACCAAAGAAACTGGATCTGCGTAGCGCGGCTCAACAACTAAAACATTGACAAGATTGCGTGCTGCCAACATTAGATTTTCATTGAAATCTTCAGTTATCACCAAGACGGAATCAAGACAACCCATCGCCTTTAATTTATCTGCAAGCAATTTTGTCTTTGGCGCATCAACCACCAAAGTATCAACAACACAAAGACGACCTTCGCGCGCCAACTGCGACAATATTGAACAAACTCCAGCGCGATACATCTTTTTATTCACTTTGTGTGAAAAGTTTTCGTCAGGAGAATTAGGGAATGCCCGACCACCTCCGCGCCACAATGGCGATGACGACATACCTGCGCGAGCACGACCAGTACCTTTTTGACGCCAAGGCTTTTTAGTGGTGTGATGAACATCATCACGACCCAATTGCTTACGATTACCACTACGCGCATTTGCTTGGTAAGCCACTACAACTTGATGAATCAACGCTTCGTTGTATTCACGACCAAAAATCGTATCAGGCGCAATCACCTCTACACCAAACTGACCTTCAGCATTTAGGAGCTTCAGTTCCATAATTAAGCCCCCTTCTTATTTTTAACTTTGATCGCAGGCGACACGACTACGCGACCGTTTTTAGCACCAGGCACAGCACCCTTCACCAACAGCAATTGACGATCTGCATCAATGCGAGCGATTTCCAAGTTTTGCACCGTGCGAGTAACATCACCCAAGTGACCAGTCATACGCTTACCTGGAAATACTCGACCAGGATCTTGCGCCATACCAATCGAACCTGGAACATTATGAGAACGAGAGTTACCATGTGATGCGCGACCCGAGGCGAAATGATGGCGCTTGATCGTGCCAGCATAACCCTTACCAATAGTAACGCCCTGAATATCAACCATTTGACCCGCCTCGAACATTCCAACAGGCACAACATCGCCTGCCTTCAATTCAGCAGCCTTAACAGTATCAACACGGAATTCTTTTAGAACGGATCCAGCTTCCACGCCCGCTTTTGCGAGGTGACCTGCAGCCGCTTTTGTAACGCGAGATGCACGGCGCTGACCGTATGTAACCTGAACTGCGGAATACCCGTCAATTTCAGGAGTTTTGATTTGCGTCACACGGTTGTTCGACACATCTAATACTGTGACTGGAATTGAATCACCATCATCAGTAAAAATGCGCATCATACCAACCTTGCGACCAACTAGGCCCAAGCTCATTTTTTTTCTCCATTCTCACCTACGATTGGGTGAGGCTGATAAATTAATAAACTCGATTAGAAGTTCACCTATCTAACCGAGCCTTCGATTATAACGTGTAAATTTTTACTTTACAAGAATAATTATTTGAATCTATTAAAAATTATGGTATGTCGCTTTACTAATATGGGCACGCCAGAACTTTTAACACTTCGTATCTCACTGAAGCTTAATTTCCACATCCACGCCGGCTGGAAGATCTAATTTCATTAATGCATCAACAGTTTTATCTGTTGGATCAACGATGTCCATTAAACGCTGATGTGTCCGAATTTCGAATTGGTCACGCGAGGTCTTATTGACGTGAGGCGAACGCAAAACGTCAAAACGCTGAATACGTGTTGGCAAGGGAACTGGGCCCTTGACTACCGCGCCAGTACGCTTTGCAGTTTCTACGATTTCCAATGCCGATTGATCGATCAGCTTGTAGTCAAACGCCTTTAAGCGGATGCGGATTTTTTGATTTGTTGACATATTTTTTCCTAAAAAGAACGGGCAGTGGGTCTTTCAAAAACCCACCGCGTGAATTACAAAGAGCGAGTCATTAACGAACAAAACTACGAATAACTTGGATTACCCAGCGATAATCTTAGCAACAACACCGGCACCAACAGTACGACCACCTTCACGAATCGCAAAGCGCAAGCCTTCTTCCATCGCGATCGGGTTGATCAACTTCACTGTGATGGAGACGTTATCACCTGGCATTACCATTTCTTTATCCTTCGGCAACTCGATCGAGCCAGTCACGTCCGTTGTACGGAAGTAGAACTGTGGGCGATAGTTGTTAAAGAATGGTGTGTGACGACCACCTTCGTCTTTTGACAGGACGTAGATTTCACCCGTGAAGTGGTCATGTGGCTTGATCGTGCCTGGCTTTGCCAATACTTGACCGCGCTGGATGTCTTCACGCTTGGTACCACGCAAGAGTACGCCGACGTTATCGCCTGCTTGACCTTGGTCGAGCAATTTGCGGAACATTTCGACGCCTGTGCAGGTTGTTTTAACGGTATCTTTAATACCGATAATTTCGATTTCTTCGCCGACTTTGATGATGCCGCGCTCGATACGACCAGTAACAACAGTGCCGCGACCTGAGATTGAGAAGACGTCTTCTACTGGCAACAGGAAGGCGCCATCGACTGCGCGCTCTGGTGTTGGGATGTAGGTGTCGAGTGCTTCAGCCAATTTCATGATGGCTTCTTCACCCAATGGGCCTTTGTCGCCTTCGAGGGCTAATTTGGCAGAACCTTGGATGATAGGCAAGTCGTCGCCTGGGAATTCGTACTTGGAGAGTAATTCACGGACTTCCATTTCAACGAGTTCGAGCAATTCTGCGTCATCAACCATGTCGCATTTGTTCAAGAATACGATGATGTAAGGTACGCCGACTTGACGCGCCAAGAGAATGTGCTCACGTGTTTGCGGCATTGGGCCGTCAGCTGCTGAGCAGACGAGGATCGCGCCGTCCATTTGTGCCGCGCCTGTAATCATGTTTTTAACATAGTCGGCATGGCCTGGGCAGTCAACGTGAGCGTAGTGACGTCCTGCTGTTTCGTATTCTACGTGCGCTGTGTTGATGGTAATACCACGCGCTTTTTCTTCTGGCGCTGCATCAATCTGGTCGTAGGCCTTCGCTTCGCCGCCAAATTTCTTTGACAATACTGTGGCGATCGCCGCTGTCAGTGTGGTTTTACCGTGATCGACGTGACCAATTGTGCCTACGTTGACGTGCGGCTTGGTGCGCTCAAACTTACCTTTTGCCATTTTAAATTTCCTTCAAAAAGAACGATTAGAGATGTCGCTCATCCCCGTAGGAGATGAGCCTTCTGATTTAATAAACTAATTACTTTGCTTTTGCCGTAACGATTGCGTCAATAACATTCTTTGGCGCTTCCGCGTAATGCTTAAATTCCATGGTGTACGTTGCGCGACCTTGTGTCGCCGAACGCAACGAAGTTGAGTAACCAAACATTTCGGAAAGTGGAACCTCAGCCTTGATAATCTTGCCACCACCACCCGGGATCTCGTCCATACCCTGGACCATACCGCGACGCGAAGACAAGTCGCCCATGACTGTACCCGCATAATCTTCAGGCGTTTCAACTTCGACCGCCATCATTGGCTCCAAAATAACTGGACTTGCCTTGCGGCAGCCGTCTTTGAATGCCATTGAAGCCGCCATACGGAACGCATTTTCGTTCGAGTCAACATCATGGTAAGAACCAAAGAACAGTGTAACTTTTACATCAACTACAGGATAACCTGCCAACACACCCGCTGTTAATGTTTCAAGCACACCTTTTTCAACTGCAGGGATGTATTCGCGAGGAACCGTACCACCTTTAATTGCATCAACGAATTCAAAACCTTTGCCCGGCTCTTGTGGCTCGATCTTCAGAACAACGTGACCGTACTGACCGCGACCACCGGATTGCTTAACGAATTTACCTTCGATTTCTTCACATGTTTTGCGAATCGTTTCGCGGTAGGCAACTTGCGGCTTACCAACAGTCGCTTCCACGCCGAATTCGCGCTTCATACGATCAACGATAATTTCCAAATGCAATTCGCCCATACCACCGATAATCGTTTGACCTGATTCTTCATCAGTCTTGACGCGGAAAGACGGATCTTCTTGCGCCAAGCGATTCAACGCCAAGCCCATTTTCTCCTGATCAGCCTTTGTTTTTGGCTCAACCGCTTGAGAAATAACTGGCTCTGGGAAAACCATGCGCTCCAACGTAATAATTGACGCTGGATCACACAGTGTTTCGCCTGTAGTCGCCTCTTTCAAGCCGACGGCAGCAGCGATATCACCCGCGTGCACTTCTTTAATTTCTTCACGCTGATTCGCATGCATCTGCAGAATACGACCCAAACGCTCTTTCTTGTTCTTATTTGGGTTATAGACTGTATCGCCTGACTTGATCATGCCTGAGTAAACTCGGAAGAAAATTAACTGACCAACAAATGGGTCCGTCATAATCTTAAAAGCTAATGCAGAGAATTTTTCATCGTCCGCGGCTTTGCGAGTTGTTGGCTCATCATCCTCATCCAGACCACTCACTGGCGGAATATCGACTGGTGATGGTAAATATTCAATCACCGCATCCAACATCGCCTGCACACCCTTATTCTTAAAGGCGGTGCCGCACAACATTGGAACGATTTCTGCTGAAATAGTGCGCGCACGAATTGCAGTTTTAATTTCTTCTTCCGATAAATCACCTTCTTCAAGGTATTTATTCATCAGATCTTCGCTTGATTCAGCCGCAGCATCCAACATCTTTTCGCGCCACTCTTGAGCTTGCGCTTGCAATTCTGTAGGAATATCACGGTAGTCAAACTTCATACCTTGCGTTGCATCATCCCAATAGATCGCCTTCATCTTAACAAGATCCACCACGCCCAAGAAATTCTCTTCAGCACCGATAGGTATTTGCATCAAAATAGGATTCGCCTTCAAACGCGTACGCATTTGCTCATACACTTTGAAGAAATTTGCACCCGTACGATCCATCTTATTTACGAACGCCAAACGCGGCACTTTATATTTGTTTGCTTGACGCCAAACAGTTTCAGATTGCGGCTGCACACCACCTACCGCACAGTAAACCATGCAAGCACCATCCAACACGCGCATAGAACGCTCAACTTCGATCGTGAAGTCAACGTGGCCAGGTGTGTCAATGATATTAATATGGTGCTCAGGGAAGTTATTTGCCATCCCCTTCCAGAAACAAGTTGTTGCTGCAGAGGTAATAGTAATACCACGTTCTTGCTCTTGCTCCATCCAGTCCATGGTAGCCGCGCCATCATGCACTTCACCGATCTTATGATTAACACCTGTGTAAAACAGAACACGCTCTGTCGTTGTAGTTTTACCAGCATCAATGTGAGCCGAAATACCAATGTTACGGTAGCGCTCAATGGGGGTCTTACGGGCCATAGCTCATCCTAAATCATTTTAATGGACAAAACCGAGCGACTTTTTCTTGAAAATGTCGCTCGGTCTGATTCAAAAACACCTACAAAACCACTGCAAAATTTCATGCAATGGCATTTCAATCTACATATTAGAAGCGGAAATGCGAGAACGCTTTATTCGCCTCAGCCATACGATGAACTTCATCACGCTTCTTCATCGCACCGCCACGACCTTCAGCAGCTTCCATCAACTCACCACCCAAACGCTGCGGCATTGATTTTTCGCTACGCTTGTTAGCTGCCTCACGCAACCAACGCATAGACAAAGCCAAGCGACGCACTGGACGCACCTCAACAGGAACTTGGTAGTTTGCACCACCAACACGGCGAGACTTCACCTCAACCAAAGGCTTCGCATTATTGATTGCTAACGCAAACACTTCAAGCGGATCTTTGCCAGACTTTTGCTGAATATGGTCAAACGCACCATAAATAATGCCTTCAGCAACTGATTTTTTACCCGACAACATCAAAACGTTGACGAATTTAGAGACTTCTACATTGCCGAATTTTGGATCCGGCAAAATGTCCCGCTTGGGGACTTCACGACGACGTGGCATTTCAATTCCTTTCAATCTTCAGTTGAGCTCTGATAACAAACTTATCAAAACTCGCGGCAAGCCATCATAGCCAGCCACTTACTCAGCCCATTTGGAGCCGAACCAATTCCGATTACTCGGAAACACTAACTATTTTGACAAACTAATTTGACAGCTCGATTACTTCTTAACTGCCTTAGCGCGCTTCGAACCATACTTAGAACGAGCTTGCTTACGGTCTTTAACGCCTTGAGTATCCAAAGCACCGCGAACCATGTGGTAACGCACACCCGGCAAATCCTTAACACGACCACCGCGCAACAAAACTACGCTGTGCTCTTGCAGGTTATGACCCTCACCGCCGATATACGAAATCACTTCGAAACCGTTGGTTAAGCGCACTTTGGCAACTTTACGCAAAGCCGAGTTAGGCTTTTTTGGAGTTGTTGTGTAAACGCGAGTACAAACTCCACGTTTTTGCGGGCTATTTTCAAGCGCCGGCGATTTGCTTTTGACACGCACAGACACACGTGGCTGGCGAATCAGTTGATTGATGGTTGGCATCGTTTTTAATCCAACAAAATACAACGTTATACAAACCCGGAAACGGTTGCCCGGGAACTTAATCTTCATTTGCAGCAAGTAGAGCAAAACGCTCAAACCCCTGCAGACTCGACCTTTTTGACTTTTTCAAATGGTCTGACATGCAAACCTTTTGATTTAGCCTTTCCAAAATCGAGAACTCGCGAGTGTACACCGCTCTACGCAAAAATGTCAATTAAAAGAAGCGCTTATCGTTCAGTTTTGATTCCACATCGGCTTTTTCAGATTCGTTGATAGATCGTCATTTCTCCCTTACACTGCGGAAATGCAACGCGACGAACCACCCAATATTCAACTCCCCGCTGAAAAAGATGCCACCGTGCGGCTTTCCGGTGCTTGGCTCATTCATTTATTATCAAATAAACAAACGCTGTCTTCAGTCAATGCTAGTTTGGCGAATAGTAATCAGCACATGGCGGCGGAATGGGACTTAACAGGTATTTCGGCGATCGACCATCTTGGCGCCAATTTACTTTGGCAAGCATGGTCAAAACGTCTACCTACTCGAATCAAGATGAACCCTGCGCATCAAGGGCTCTTCGCACGGCTTGAGGAAGTCAGTAAATTACCCATTCCACAAAGAATCAAACCTCGCCTCACTCGGGTGATGCGCATTGGCTCTGTTGTACTGGCTGCTTTTTCACATTTGATGGGCTTGATGGCGCTGTTAGGCCAATTGATTCTCGATTTGGCGAAATTTGCCCGGCATCCGATCAAAGGGCCTTGGAAAGAACTCTCCGCCAATGTTTATCGAACAGGTTTCCAAGCATTGGGGATTACCGCCTTGGTGGGACTCTTGATTGGTATTGTGCTGTCGTATCTGTCTGCGCAGCAATTGCGCACCTTCGGTGGTGATTTATTCTTAGTAAATATTTTGGGTATGAGTATCGTCCGCGAACTCGGCCCTATGCTGGCAGCCATTTTGGTCGCTGGTCGGTCTGGTTCTGCAATTACCGCTCAACTAGGCGTAATGCGTGTAACGGAAGAGCTTGACGCGATGAGTGTCATGGGCATTCCGATTGGTTATCGTTTGATTATGCCGAAAGTACTCGCGCTAGCCCTGACTATGCCACTGATTGTGATTTGGACGGATGTGATGGCGCTGATTGGCGGCATGATTGCGGCGAAAATTGAAATCGATATGTCGCCGCAGTTTTTCTTGCACAAACTGCCTGACGCCGTTGCCATCGCTAACTATTGGATAGGTTTAGGAAAAGGCTTTGCTTTTGGCATGTTGATTGCCATCGTCGCTTGCCATTATGGTCTGCGTATCCAGCCGAATACTGAGAGTTTAGGTCAAGGCACGACAAGTTCCGTTGTGATTTCGATTACCACGGTAATTATCGCTGATGCATTGTTTGCTGTATTTTTCAGTAAGATCGGTTATTAGCCATGCCAAGCGAACAACCCATCATCGAAATCGAACATTTGCGCACCCAGTTTGGGCGTGCCATTATTCACGACAACCTCGACCTCAATGTCATCAAGGGCGAAATACTGTCTATCGTCGGCGGGTCAGGTGCGGGTAAAACTGTATTGATGCGCCAAATGCTTGGCTTAGAGAAGCCATCGCACGGCACAATTAAAGTGTATGGCGATGACTTGCATGCGCCGAAAGAAAATCATCTGAAATATTTGCGCCAACGATCTGGCATGCTGTTTCAGCACGGTGCGCTGTATTCCGCACTCACAGTGCTGGAAAATATTGCGCAACCATTACGCGAGCTTGGCACCTTGTCGGAACAACAAATCATCGACATGGCCTATCTCAAGCTACACATGTCAGGGATTGGTTTTGAACACGCCAGAAAAATGCCTTCTGATCTTTCTGGTGGCATGATTAAGCGTATTGCGCTGGCTCGTGCCTTGGCTTTAGACCCAGAATTGCTGTTTTTAGATGAGCCGACGGCGGGCTTGGACCCTGATCGGTCCGACAGCTTTGTTGAACTCATTCAGTCTTTACATGCACAACTGGGCTTAACCGTCGTTATGGTGACGCATGATCTCGACACCCTATTTGCGTTATCAAGCAGAATTGCAGTTTTAGCGGAAAAACGCGTTTTGATTGTTGATACGCCCGAAAAAGTGGTGAAGTTTAAGCATCCCTTCATCAACAAATTTTTTCTCGGTGGACGTGGTTTGCGCGCAATGGAAGTACTGCCATCGCAGCACCTCGAACACCAAGAATACTAGGAGAACAAATGGAAAGCCGATCACACGCCCTGATTGCTGGTTTCTTCACTATCGCTTTGCTGATTCTCGCCGCTGCATTTGGTTTATGGTTGAGCAAAGACGACATCAAGCGCACGCCCTATTCCATTTCGACCGACCTCTCCGTGAGCGGGCTCAATTTGCAAGCGGCCGTGCGTTACAAAGGTATCAAGGTCGGCACCGTGACTAGCATTGATTTCGATACAAAGATGCCCGGTCAATTGTTATTAGGTCTAGAGATTTTGGCAGATACGCCCATTACAAAATCAACCTTTGCCACACTTGGCTATCAAGGGGTAACGGGTATTGCGTTTGTCCAACTTGACGATGATGGCTCGCAACCCGCCTTGTTAGCCCGCAAAGAAAATGAAGCGCCGCGCATTCCCCTGCGTCCGGGGTTGTTTCAAAATTTAGAAAAGCACGGGCTGGCTATTTTGGAACACACAGAAGAACTCAGCAAACGCTTAAACATGCTGCTGGACGCGAAAAACCAACAATCGCTGATTGGCGCTGTCAACAATATTAGCGAGGCGGCAGTGGCGTGGAAAAACGTTCCCGATCGCTTAAACCCTGCCATCACAGAATTCACCGCTATGGCCGCGAGCATGAAAAACAGCGCAACGACGTTCCAGATTTTTTCTGAGGAATCCCGTGCGACCAGCCGTAATTTTCTCCGTTTAAGCGATGAACTTTTGGCAAAGGATGGCAGCATCAGTAAGCTGAACGACACACTAGATAGTGTCGGCGCACAAGTCACCTCAGAGACCTTGCCAAGCATTACCGCGTTGAGCAAAGAGGCGCAAGCGACTCTGCGTTCGATTAATCGCACAACCGAAACCATTAAAGACAGGCCGCAAAGTATTTTATTTGGCAACCAAGCCACGCCGCCCGGCCCTGGCGAGCCTGGTTTCGTCGCACCAAAATAAGGAATTTACCTATGCAAACCAAGTTAAGCACCTATTTATTACTCGCCAGCCTCACACTTTTGCAGGCTTGCGCCAGCACCACGTCGGTTGGCCGCGCGACTTACGATTTCGGCTTGGCGCCCGCTGTGCTTGCCCCTTCGGCAAGCACGCCCAACCTCAAATTAGCGATTAGCTTGGCGGATATCAGCACACCTGTTGTGTTGGAAGGTAATGCCATGTTTTATCGCCTCGATTACGACAATGTGCAACAACTGCGGCCATATGCGGCGCAACAATGGAGTATGCCTCCAGCGCAACTCTTAAATACGCGTATCAAGTCACATATTGTGGCCGCGGGCGGCACGGTGGTTTCTGTGACAGAGGGCGTGTCCGACCTACCCATTCTCAAAATCGAATTGGAAGAATTCTCGCAAGTGTTTAGCAATGCCACCAATAATCAGGCACAACTCAGCTTTCGCGCCAGCCTTGTCAAAAAGAATAAGTTAATTGCACAGCGCAACTTTAATGTGAGTAAAGCCGCCAGCAGTGCCGACGCAGCGGGCGGCGCGCGCGCCATGCAATTGCTAACAGATGAAACGATTACCAATATGCTCGCATGGTTGCAAAGCGCGACCAACAATTGACGTTCAATCTCGCGCCAGCACAGCGATATCGTTTCTATTGAATCTAGCTTGCGCCGGCATAGCTAATTCCATTTCTAAATCAATCGTGTCGTTGTTGCCTTCGCCTTGCCGTGCTACAGCACTGTCTGCGGCTCGTCGCCTAGACACAATCGATTTGGAAATGGAATAACACCTCATGACGCCTGAATTCGAAACGCAAACCCATGCTTCACCGTTTGCGCGCACCTGTTTGGTCGCCTATTTAGTGCTGATTGTTTACGCAAGCTGGTTCCCGTTTTCCGGCTGGCAAATCAACAATCTCAGTGCGCTCACCGATGTATTGCAGCAATGGCCGCGCTACTGGGGCGGCTTTGATGCGGGCGTCAATATCGTCGGATATATTCCTCTGGGTATTTTGTTGGTGTTTTCGCTTTACCCAACGCAGCGCGGCGTGTTGGCGATCTGCGTGGCAGCGCTACTAGGCGGGCTTATTTCGCTGGGCATGGAATGCGTGCAGTATTTTTTGCCCAGCCGCGTGACTTCGCTCTTGGATGTGCTGACCAACTTGAGCGGCGCGACCATCGGTGCATTAATTGGCGTGCGCTTGTCGCCTACAGTGCTGGAAAAAGGTCGCTTGCGGTTACTACAGAAGCAATGGTTACGAAACGAATCCAGCCGTCAGTTGGTGGTGTTGGGTTTATGGCCCTTGGCACAAATTTACCCACAGGCCTACCTCTTCGGTTTAGGACAACTGTTACCGATTTTATCCACGTGGACGGAAGACATTCTTGAGATCGACATCGATTTGGGCGAACTACTGCGGCAAGGTATCGATCTCAGTGCAGAAGAATTTTTGCTTTCAGAAACCCTCATCACTGCCTGTGGTTGTACCGGCGCGATACTGTTGTGTTTATCTTTATTCAACCGCCACGCGCCTAAATTTGCGCTTTCAATCGTTTTACTAACCGTGACCTTCGGTGTGAAGTCGCTTGCCAGCGCACTCATGTTTCAACCGGAGCACGCCTTCATCTGGCTCACGCCCGGCGCGCAGGGTGGTTTGTTGATTAGCGCAATCATGCTATACGGTTTTTCTTACGCGCCGCACCAGGCGCAACGCCGCATCGCCGTGTTATTGCTTCTGCTCAGTTTGTGCATTGTGAATTTAATTCCTACCAATCCCTACTTCGCCGCCACCTTGCAATCTTGGTCGCAAGGGAAATTTCTGAATTTTTACGGCGCCGCGCAGTTTCTCACCGTCATGTGGCCATTCATCGCCTTGCGCTATCTTATGTTTAGCCGACCTGCGCAACAGAGCTAAGGAAACGGCGTTCTGTTGGTCCGCAGCGGCGGCGTGTACGTTGATGTCGCATTATTGATAAAAGGAATATACCCTAACCAGTACATTTTAATTACGCTTATAAATAAAGCGCAATTGGCATTAGATTTACTAAAAAGGTGGCAGTATAGGCATAAAGTGCGTTTTTTCCTTTGATGAGGCAAAAAGAAAATTGCAGCATTGCAGCATTGCAGGCCACGACATTGACAATACCTGCGTGCAGGCGTGCAAAAAAACAGCGCGTTGTTCGCGCTGCTCACCATCATCAAACATCGCCCTATACGTAACTAAGCGACCATAAGCCAGCGACTAAGTCGTTGTATCATACGAGCTACGCAGATTTTTCCTCTGCACAGCGCCGCATAATTCCGCAATAAGCTCACTCCTCACTCACGCTGACCTCACGCTGACTCCACCATGACAGAACCCCTCTACTACCAAAAACACGTATTTTTTTGCCTCAATCAACGCGAAGATGGGCGCGCATGCTGTGCCGAGCGTGGCGCGCAAGCCGCGCAAGAACATGCCAAGCGCCGCATTAAACAACTCGACATGAATGGCCAAGGCAAAATCCGCATCAACAAGGCCGCGTGTTTAGATCGCTGCGAAGAAGGCCCTTGTTTGGTGGTGTATCCGCAAGGCACTTGGTACACCTATGTCGACCAAAGTGATATTGATGAAATCATCGACGTCGATTTGCTCGGCGGCGGCGTCGTGGATCGTTTGAAGATTTAGCATGAACGCGCAAACCGAACATTTCTTCATCGCTGGCGAGGTCGGGCAATTGCAATGCGCCGTAGATTTGCCCGATAGCGCGCAGTACCCAGTGCCGCTCGGCATCGCATTGGTGGCGCACCCGCACCCACTGTATGGCGGCAGCATGGACAACAAAGTCGCACAAACTTTGGCGCGTAGCTTCAATGCGGTGGGCTTTGTTAGCGCGCGCATGAACTTTCGCGGTGTGGGGCAATCGCAAGGCGAACACGATGCGGGCATCGGCGAAACCGACGACATGGCACGTTTGCTAGATGTAATGCGCGCAAGATTTCCCGATTTGCCATTGGTGATGGGCGGATTTTCGTTCGGCACTTTCGTCTTATCGCGCCTGCAGCAGCAGCTAGAAGCACAAACAGTGCAAGCAACGCCAGCCAAACGCTTAGTTTTAGTCGGCGCGGCGGCTGGTAAATGGGCGATGCCCACGATTCCCGCTAACAGCATCGTGATACATGGCGAGCTAGATGAAACCATCCCCTTGCAAGCCGTCTTTGACTGGTTGCGGCCACAAGAGATTCCCGTCGTCGTGATTCCCGGTGCCGATCATTTTTTTCATCGCCGCTTAGGGCATATTAAAAATTGCATTTTAAATCAGTGGAATATTGAAAACTGGGGACATGCCCTCAGCTAACCCACATATAGCGTGCGTCAGCGCAACACAAAGGCTGACGCACGCATCGCATGCGATTTTCCACATCAATGTCACCTCTTTTCTTTTTGTCTTTATCAGCCCTTCAATGAAAAATTTCTTTAAGCAAACCCTACTCACGCTGACCGCCGCCGTTTCAGCTTTCACATTCATGAGCGCGCAAGCGCAAAGCCTGCCTGCGCCTACCGTCGCCGCAAAGTCTTGGATTTTGCTTGATACCACCAGCATGCAAGTCTTAGGTGCGCAAGATCCCGTCTTACGGATAGAGCCCGCGTCGCTGACAAAAATCATGACCGCATATTTGGTGTTCTCCGCACTCAAAGACAAAAAGCTCGACATCAATCAAAACGTCACCGTGTCAACACGCGCCTGGAAGGTGGATCCCAGCAGCTCAAAAATGTTTATTGACCCAGCAACGCCTGTCAACATTGGCGATTTGCTGTATGGCTTGATCGTGCAATCGGGCAATGATGCGTCGGTTGCCTTAGCGGAAGCCGTGGCGGGCACCGAAGAAGCGTTTGTCGTGCAAATGAACCGCGAAGCGGAACGTATGGGCTTGAAGAACACGCGTTTCGGCAATTCGCATGGCTTGCCGAGCAAAGACAACTATTCAACGGCGCAAGACCTTGCCACGCTGGCGAGCCGCTTGATTGCAGATCACCCAGATTTTTACAAAACCTACTACTCCACCAAGAGTTTCACTTACAACAAAATCACGCAACCAAACCGTAACCGTTTGCTTTGGCTCGACCCAACCGTCGACGGCATGAAAACCGGCCACACAGAAGCGGCGGGCTATTGCCTGATTTCATCGGCAATTCGCCCCAACGGCAGCGGCCAACGGCGTTTAATTTCCGTCGTGACGGGCACGATCAGCGACCAAGTACGTGCGCAAGAAAGCTTGAAGTTATTAAACTGGGGTTTCTTGAATTTTGATACGGTAAAACTGTACGAAAAGAGCCAAGCGATTGCCACGCCAGAAATTTGGAAAGGCACGCAAGGGCTCATCAAAATCGGCTTTGATCACGATCTCTACCTCACTTTGCCTAAAGGCGCGGCAGCAAAACTCAAACCCGCTTTAGAGCGCAAAGACCCCTTGGTTGCGCCAGTGGCGTTAGGCGCCCAAGTCGGCACCATCAAGATGATGTTGGATGGCAAAGCGATGGCAGAATTCCCCGTGGTTGCGCTAGAAAAAGTCGAACAAGCAAGTATTTTTGGGCGCGCTTGGGATTCAGTACGACTTATGTTCAAGTAAATGGAATAGCGGCAGACAGGCACGTTATGCGCAATTTGCATGCACTCGCCTATGCGTTCATGAAAGAATCAATCATCCGATTTATTGACAACTGACATCAACGCAAAGGCCCACGCGATGACCACTAACATGAACGATCCCCTCGTCTACCTAAACGGCAAATTCACGCCCATCTCCGAAGCCCACGTTCCTGTTTTGGATCGTGGCTTCATTTTTGGCGATGGCATCTACGAAGTTATTCCCGTGTATGGGCGAAAAATGTTTCGCTCCGATCAGCATTTGGCGCGCTTAAACCGCAGCCTTGCCGCGATTGGTATTCCGAATCCGCATAGCAAAGAGGAATGGTTAAAGCTGATTGCGCAAGTCATGGCGGCGCACACGGCTGACGACCAAATGGTGTATCTGCAAGTCACACGCGGCGTAGCAAAACGGGCGCATGCTTTTCCAGCAGAGATCACGCCTACCGTGTTTATCATGACCAACCCTATCGTCTTGCCTAACGCCAACGCACGCGCAGACGGCGTGGTGTGCGTATCCATGGAAGACAAGCGTTGGCTGCACTGCGAAATCAAATCCATCTCGCTCCTTGGCAACGTGTTGGCGGCACAAAATGCGGCAGAACACCAAGCCACGGAAAGCATACAATTTCGCGATGGCT
>CAYPNW010000006.1:0-30428 GCA_964411965.1 uncultured Burkholderiaceae bacterium | reverse complement strand
AAGACGATGTGCTACTGGCAGGCTCTATCCAAGACAACATCAGCTTCTTTGATGCACATACCAATGCCGAGCAAGCGCAACAATGCGCCAAACAAGCTGCCATCCATGAAGAGATCGCCGCCATGCCCATGGGTTATCAAACCTTGGTGGGGGATATGGGCAGTAGCTTATCGGGTGGGCAAAAGCAACGTGTGTTATTGGCAAGGGCGTTGTACAAACAACCTAAAATCTTAGCGCTGGATGAAGCCACCAGTCACTTAGATATCAACAACGAGCACAAAGTCAACCAAGCACTGGCGAATTTGAAACTCACTCGCATCATGGTCGCGCATCGACCTGAAACGATCAATTCGGCTGAACGAGTAGTGGCATTGCAGGGTGGTTTGGCGGTTGACGTGCGGGTTACAAAACCGCAAGAAATATTAACGAATACAACAGCGAATTTATTGGTTGCATGATCTAAGTATCAAGAAATGGGTGGATGTGTCAAAAAATGAATGAATGGTACAGACACAAGAATTTGTGATGAGCGATTAGCGTAGGCGTTGATCGATCAAAGCAAAAACCGACTGGAGCGAGCAAGGCCGAGGTCGGAGGCAGTAAAACCATGCCATGAGGTGTGGTCAACTTAACTTTAAAAAGGAAATTAAAAATGCGTTTAGTTACAGAAAATGAGTTGTTGGCAGTCAGTGGCGGTGGATATGACGATTTGTTTAATGATTTTCCTCATATCCCGAATCCTTTTATTCCAGAATATAACCCTGTTTTAATCGCTGTTATTGCTGCAGCTGGTGCTATTGGTGTTGCACTAATTAACGCTTGGAATCAGCCAAAGCAACCAGTTTCAACCACAACGACAACTGAGACGTGCGCGCCGCCGGATGCAAATGGCGATAGAGCTTGTACTACTACAAAAACGACGACGGAAACGAAGTACAAATAAGTAGTTAGTCCGCGTAATAATCAGTCAGATTTTTTCTGACTGATTTTATGTACTTTTTTTTTCAAATGGTGGCAAAAAAGAATGAAAAAATCGAAGTTATGCTTAGCGTTGCTTATTTTTATTTTGACTCCTCTTCTCGGGTGTAAGCGGAGATATGAAGATGTGAATTGGGTAGAAGAGTTTCGTCGAATGGGGGACGTGGGCATGTACTACGATTTAAGTGGGCGGTCCTCATGCATCGGCCGTTGCCAGTGGAAGCGAATTTCAACTGATACGTTAGCGTTCGAAGGCGTTATTGCGAAGGCTACTTTAGTCGAGTTTTTAGAAAAAACTGACGACAACGTAAAAATTATTCAGGTCAATTCTGGTGGAGGCGATGTATTGACGGGGGTAAAAATTGCGCGGCAAATTCAAAGGCGAAATTTACAGGTTCACGTAAAAGGATTCTGTACATCGTCGTGCGCAAACTATTTATTTTTGGCGGGAACGGAAAAGAAAATTGATGGAGTAGTTGGCTTTCATGGTAGCTCAAACGCCTACCATAAGAAATATGGCGACTGTGACAATAGTGAACTTAAAACTAAATGCGATACAAATAATGAGGAGAGGAAATTTTTTGAAGATATAAAGATCGATCAATTTTTATTTGACATGACGCACACTAGGGATAAGGGATTAGGAAAGGGCGTGTATTCCTATTACGCGCCCAGCGCAAAAACATTAAAAGCTTTAGGCGTTGAAAATATAATTGGCGACCAAAGCGAAGAATATTTGGCCCAAATGAAGCGTCTCTTTGATGAGCTTGGCGAAGTTGAATTTGCTGTTGCAAGAGATCCTAATCCAGCTATGCAACAACACCTTTTAGCATTAAAAAAATGACTAACTAGCTGAGTATCCATGGATTTATCATATTTCGATCAGGGGAAGGGTAGTTAGTTATATTTTTTTAAAAATTTTGATGAAGGGAATCGGAACTTAAATGGAACAAACATTTTTTATAGCAGCGCATTCGCTAATAACTTTTTCGTTCTGACTTTTCATTGTGCCCGCTTTTGTAAAGCGAAAACAATGGGCGCTTATCGTGATTTTGACTTTATCTGTTTTTATAGGTTTGGCGCTGTTGAATCCCAATGATTTTGATTTTATTGACCGCATTTGGCGGGGAAGCACAGTTGGCTTATTCGTACTTTTTGGTGGTTTCGTTATTTACTACGTACGAAAATGGGCGGTTTTATCATCGAAGTAAACATAGACCATTTCGATCAAATTAAATGTAAAAAAATGAAAACTTTCGGCTTCCTTCTATTTTTGCTTACTGTGCTTTTGACGCACGCAAATGGCATCAATGTGCCAACTGGAAGGTGGTCATTTCAATCAAAAGCCTTTGCAGACAATGCCTTAATCACTTTGGATTTTAATTTGCTAAAGACTGAAGTAAAACTAAGTTCCGGCAAGTCTATAGTAGGCACATTAAAGTTGAATGGTGCAAATTTGGTGGCTGATTTTGGCTTTGGAGAAGCTCACTATTTTTTGTCACGAACGAACGAGTTGTTTTTTATTTGTTCGCAGAAAAACAAAGATGATTGTTTGAAACTTGCGCCAGAGAATTGAGGGAGTAATTGGCGAGGGCGGCGGTGTGTGGCTTGTGAAATACGGATGAAAGGGAAGCCCTCTCATCCGCACCACAAAAACCGACTTCAGTGAGCAAGACCGTTGTCGGAGGAGTAAACCAGCCTAAATCGGGTGGTCAACTTAACCGCCTTTAGAAGAACACAAAACGTGCTGTTTTTCAAGTATTTTTGTGAATTTTATTGCCCCAACAAGAGCAAAAAAAATCAAGCTAATAACTCACCACGCTTGCACCCAAACACTCACACTCAAATGTTCTTCACCTCCGCCGCTACGCACACCATGGATGGGGGCGGCGGATTCGTAGTCGCGGCCTATGGCTAGGCGGCAATAGGCGTCGGTCATGAGGCGCTTGTGGGTGACGTCGATGCTGATCCAGCCTGAGAAATCCGGGTCGTCTACCCAAGCATCTACCCAGGCGTGGCTGGCGCCGTGGTTGCCGTTGCCGGGGTCGATGTAGCCGGAGACGTAGCGAGCAGGTATACCTTTGGCGTGGCAGCAGGCTAGAAACAAATGGGCGTGGTCTTGGCAGACGCCTTGGCCTAGCGCAAATGCGTCATGCGCGGTGCTGCTCACGTTGGTTGCACCACTTTGGTAAGCGACCGCACCAAAAACATGCTCAGCCAGTGTCATTAAGTGGTGCGTATGAATGTGTTGTGGTGGATTAGGTAACAAGCCTTGGCAAAACTCAATAATGGCGGGCGTGGGTTCGGTCAGTCTTGTGGAGGCGGTAAAAATTTGTGGTGACATCGCCGCGCCGTGCCCATGATCGAACAAGCGCCCTTGATACGGAAAAACCGTTTCTACATGCCCATGCGCGATGATGCTCAAGTGATCTTGCGGAGTGTTCAAAGTCAGCATATGCGAAAAATTGCCAAACGCGTCGGTGTACGCTTGGCTGGGGCCGGGCAAGTCGATTTGCCATGACAAGATGCGTTGTTGCGATTCTGTGCGTGGGGTCAGGCGTAATTGTTGAATCGTATAGCTAAATGGACTGCTGTAACGGTAGTGGGTTTCGTGTCGAATGGCGAGTTGCATAGGCTACTTAGGTAATGAGCTTGGATGAGCCTATGCAAAACCTGCAGCGGCAACGTGAAGCCAAGTAATAATGACTTCTTAAGGGCTTATTTTATATACTGCCGTCTTTTCGTAATATATTGTGGTATTTGCGCTTGTTAATAAAGCAGTTTAATTATTTACTGGGTTGGGTATAACGTATTTTGCGACGCAAAACCATTTTCTTACGTGAACAGCGTTACGCCGCCAGTGGCACCAAAAAATCGCGACTTAAGCGGTTGCCCAGTTCGTAAATACGTTGCAGAAACTGCGTTAAGGTGTCGTGCAGGCCCGCCTCTAAAATATCGTCGATGCTGCCAAATTGCAGTTCCGCGTGCAGCTTGCCTGCAAATCGTTCCGTGTTCGCCGAGACATCATTGCGTACTGCGCGCAAGTTAGCCACGACCTCGTCCATGCAGGCCAGCAAAGAGCGCGGCATATCACTGCGCAGCATTAAGAGTTCTGCCACACGTTCTGGTGTAATCACGTCACGATACACTTTTCGGTAGATTTCAAAGCCGGATACCGAACGAAGCAGCGCAGACCAATAATAAAAATCGCGTTGCGACAGTTCTGCGCTGGGTGGGTAGTGTTTATCGCCATGAAATTTCACGTCCAAAATACGCGCCGTGTTATCTGCACGTTCTAAGAAGGTACCAAGCCGCATAAAGTGCACCGCTTCGTCCTTGAGCATGGTGCCCACGGTCACCCCACGTGATAGGTGCGAGCGGTACTTCACCCATTCAAAAAACTGGCTAGGATCGCGCTCTAATAAGCCTGAGCTGAGGCGCTTTTGCATGTCGATCCAGTTCGAGTTTTGGGTTTCCCACACTTCCGTCGTCAGCGTTCCGCGCACAGCGCGTGCGTTCTCACGCGCTTGTGTTAAGCAAGACGCGATAGATGACGAATTATTTGGGTCGCGCACCATGAAATCGAGTACATCTTTAGCGTGTAAAAGACCGTACTTATTATCGTATTCGGCTTGTAATTCAGAGATGCCCAACATGGCGCGCCAGCTATTTTCAGCGTCAGCCGCCGATTGCGGCAACATTGAGGTTTGGATACTCACGTCGAGCATGCGGGCAGTATTTTCAGCACGTTCCGTGTAGCGAGCCATCCAGAACAAGTGATCAGCGGTGCGGCTTAGCATAGGGTTTTCCTTTATTCCGTTTTTGTCTGCTTACTTTTCCAGTATCCACGTATCTTTGGTTCCGCCGCCCTGTGAAGAGTTCACCACCAGAGAACCCTCTTGTAAGGCAACACGCGTTAAGCCGCCGGGCACCATGGATATCGTTTTGCCTGAAAGAACGAACGGGCGCAAATCAATATGGCGGGGCGCTATGCCTTGTTCAACGTAAGTGGGGCAGGCGGACAAGGCCAATGTCGGTTGCGCAATATAGCCATCAGGTTTAGCAAGCAGGCGTTGGCGGAAATCTTCAATTTGCGCCTTGCTCGATGCGGGGCCCACCAACATCCCATAACCGCCCGCACCATGCACTTCTTTCACCACCAACTCAGGCAAGTGGGCTAGGGTATAGGCCAAGTCATCGGGTTTGCGACATTGGAAAGTAGGCACATTGTTGAGAATCGCTTCTTCAGACAGATAAAACTTAATCATGTCCGGCACAAAAGGGTAGATGGATTTGTCGTCAGCTACGCCGGTACCAATGGCGTTTGCCAAGGTGACCCTGCCTGCGCGGTAGACCGAAAGCAAACCGGGCACGCCAAGTGAAGAGTCGGGGCGGAAGGCTAAAGGGTCGAGGAAGTCATCATCAATGCGTCGGTAAATCACGTCTACCCGCTTGGGGCCGCGCGTCGTGCGCATGAATACGGTGTTGTCGTTGACGAACAGGTCTTGTCCTTCCACCAGTTCTATACCCATCTGTTGCGCTAAAAACGCATGTTCAAAATAGGCGGAATTGTGCATGCCGGGTGTCATCACGACGATCGTCGGGTTTTCAACACCCATGGGTGCCACCGAACGTAAATTGTCGAGCAGCATGTCGGGATAATGATCGACGGGGGCGATTTTGTTGCGCGTGAAGAGTTCAGGAAACAGGCGCATCATCATCTTGCGGTCTTCCAGCATATACGACACGCCAGACGGCACACGCAGATTGTCTTCCAAAACATAAAACTCACCCGCGCCAGCGCGCACGATATCAACCCCTGCAATGTGGGCATAGATGTCAGAGGCGACGGAGATGCCTTGCATTTCCGGCCGATATTGGGCGTTTTTATAAATTTGCTCGGCAGGTATCACACCCGCTTTGATGATGTTTTGGTCGTGATAAATATCATGAATAAACATGTTAAGCGCTTGCACCCGTTGCACTAGGCCAGCTTGCAGTGTGCTCCATTCGGCTGCCGGAATGATGCGAGGGATGATGTCAAAGGGAATCAAGCGCTCCGTGCCTGCATCGTCACCGTACACAGCAAAGGTAATGCCGACGCGGCGAAACAGCAAATCTGCTTCAGCTCGTTTGCGCGCTATGGTGTCGGCTGGCTGTTGCTCTAGCCAATTGGCAAATTCGCGATAGTGCTCGCGCACTTTGCTACTGGAGGAACTGAGAGTGCTCGCATCCAAAATGGGTACGTTCCCAGCGATCATTTCGTTAAAAAAATTCGCCATAGTTTTCCGTCAAAGGGTGAGCCCGAAGTTGCGTGGAGTATTTTTTAGATCTTCATTCTTTGAAATCGTCTTGATATAGCCTGTTCAAACAGGCTATATCAAGAAGCGTGCCAACGTCAAAAAAATTTTTAGCAATGCAATCTTGGTTTGTTTTAACGCAAGCTCGAATTGACCAAGCAGCGTGTTGCGTTTCTCTTACTCCGACGGCTTTCTGATGAAATCGACAAAATCATCGGAGTACTCGTCTGGCGCTGGTGTTAAGAGGCTCGTCACCACAATCGCTAACATACCCGCAGGTACGCCAAACACGCCTGCCGAAATCGCCGCAATATGTCCCCATTGGTTCGCAACACTGCCACCGAAGATGGGATGGGTATTGACCATATAGAAAACGCATACGGCAAAACCAAGCAACATGCCAGCGATTGCGCCTTGACGATTGGCACGTTTCCAAAAAATGCCCAAAACCAGTGCAGGAAACAAGGTCGAGGCAGCAATGGAAAAGGCGGCACCCACCAAAGATAAGATGTCGGCTGGTTTTAACGAAGCCACGTAAGCCGCGAAAAGCGCCACAACGAGCAGGAGCAATTTAGAAATCGTTACACGTTTTTGGGTCGAAGCCTCGCGATCAACAATTTTGTAATAAATGTCGTGCGAGAGTGCGTTGGAAATCGTCAACAGTAAGCCGTCTGCCGTTGAGAGGGCAGCCGCCAATCCACCAGCGGCCACGAGACCCGAAATCACGTAGGGTAGACCAGCGATTTCAGGTGTTGCTAAGACAACGATATCGCCATCAATGACGATTTCGGCCAGTTGGACGATGCCGTCTTTATTGATATCCGTAATGCTGACCAAAGGATTGTTTTTATCCAAATTCGCCCAATACGTGACCCATGAGGGCAATTGCGAAAAGTCGGTGCCCACGAGTGAGGTGTAGATATCGTACTTCACTAGTACAGCCAAGGCGGGAATAGTGATGTACAGCAGCATTATAAAAAACAAGGACCAAAATACTGAATTGCGACTCTCGCGAACCGATGGCGTGGTGTAGTAACGCACTAACACATGCGGTAGCGCTGCTGTACCCATCATTAGACACAACACTAGCGCCATAAAATTGTTACGCTTTACATCGGAGTCCTTGCCGTCTTTTGACGCATAGGGAGTGAAATTACTATTAGGCGCTTCGGCACGCGATAGAAGTTGCGTTCTCGTGTCGTTCCAGCGTGCTTGGGCTTCAGCAGGTGAGGTTGGGTAGCTCGCTAATACTTTGCTAGCAGCTTTGATTTCTATCAGTGAGGCGTTACCCGTTTTAAGTTCGTCCAAGGAACTTTGTAGCACCTCACGTCCCTCTAACAAAGATTCAGGCAAGCGCGAAATTTTTTGTTGGTAATCATTCGCCGTTTGGGCGTAGAGGCGACGTACTTCTTGCTCTTTGGGATCTTGTTGAAGTTGCTTTTCTTTCGCCGCCAATTGCGGTAGTACAGCACCGTAGGCAATTTGCGGGATTGGCATTTGCGTGTGTTTAATCGAGAGCCAGGTAACAGGAATCATGTAGGCAATTAAAATCACAATGTATTGCGCGACTTGCGTCCATGTCACTGCACGCATACCACCCAAAAAAGAACAGACTAAAATGCTGGCAAGGCCAAGAAAAATCCCGATGGAAAAATCAACGCCGGTAAACCGTGAAGCAATCAACCCCACACCATAAATTTGCGCGACCACATAGGTGAACGAGATAATCACGGTGGCAATTACCGCAAGAATCCGCACGGTATGGTTGCTTTGCTGCCCCGCATAACGTGAGCCTAGAAAATCTGCAATGCTGTATTGACCAAACTTTCTGATATACGGCGCAATGAGTAATCCGACCAAGCAAAAGCCGCCAGTCCAGCCGATGATGTAGGCAAAGCCGTCGAAGCCTTGCAAATATAAGCCCCCCGCTAAACTCAAAAAACTCGCTGCTGACATCCAGTCTGCGGCTGTCGCCATGCCGTTGAAAACAGCGGGAACGCGGCGGCCCGCCACATAGTATTCGCTAATGTCGGACGTGTGGCTCAAGAGGCCGATGCCAGCATACAAAATGATGGTTGCAAACATGAACAGATAGCCTATCCATGCGCGCGGTACGCCTTCCTTTTCCAATACCGCTAAGCAAAGCAAAAAGCCGAGAAAGAGGATGGTGTAGATGGTGTAGTAGCGCCCGAGGCGGCCTGCAAAACTTTTTTGTGCCATGTTATGGTGTCTTTAACTGTGGCGTTGCTTGGGTTGCCGTGCTTTCGTGTCCGCCTTCGTCGCGCAAATTGGTTTCATTGGTCGCCGGTACGCTGTTCAACATTTTTCGTTGTGCGTGCGCTTGTTCATGTTCGATATCACCCGCAAAGTAGGCAAAAATGCCAAGCAGGGCGACATAGAAAAGTGTCAAACCTTGCGCCGCCATGTACACCGAGAACGACCAACCAAAAATTACCCAAGTCGATAACTCACGCGCAAAAAACAGCACGCCAAATGTCGATACAAACCACGCAACTAACAGGACATAGGTTAATTGGCGGTAACGCAACCAAAACGATAGCGACGATAAAGTAGATGAACTCGATGTAGCAGGTAGCACGGGCGCAGCGGATGGGGCGGCTTGAGTCTGGTTGGTTTTCTCGGCGTGCATGGTGACATTTCCTTTGGCTTTACGCTTCAATCTCTTCGTAAGGGTTGAGATGGAATGAAATCCTAAATAGGCAGCCCGGCCATTTCGGATTTTGCGCATGGGGATTATCGAGAATCTCTATGCGTGCCCGATGTTGCTGCGCAATTTCGCGCACGATAGCCAGGCCTAAACCGCTACCCGAGACATTGCTGCCCAAGATGCGATAAAACCGGTTAAAAACATTGTCACGCTCATTTGCTGCGATGCCGGGCCCATTATCCTCAACTTCAATGATGGCTAATTGTTGATTGTGATTAATCGCCGTGCGCACGGTAACGCTTTTACCTTTCGGTGTATAGCGAATAGCGTTGTCGATTAAATTACTCAGCAATTCTCGCAGCATGAGCGGTGTGCCAAAAATAACCAGTGGCTCATCGGTTTGCTCAAATCCTAGATCAATGCCATGCATGAACGAAGCAGGGATCCAATCCTCGACGGTCGATTTTGCCAACTCTGATAGCTCAATTTGTTCTGTCACCTGTGCAATCGGGGTTTGGTTTTCAGCCCGCGCCAAAGTTAAAAGTTGATTAATCAAGCGCGTGGCGGCTTCCGAGCTTTTTGCTAACTGCACCAGAGAGCGATGAATTTCTTCGTGGTCGGTTTGGCGCAATGCCAACTCTGATTGCATACGCATGCCGGCAAGCGGTGTTTTCATTTGATGCGCGGCGTCAGCGATGAAACGTTTTTGTATCGAAATGGTTTGCGATAATCGTGCCAACATATCATTGAGTGATCGCACTAAGGGCGAAATCTCTTCAGGCACTTGATGCGACTCAATCGGGCTTAAGTCGTCTGGGCTGCGTGCCCGTATTCGTTGCTGCAGTTCCGCCAATGGTGAGAGACCGCGGCTCAGTGCCAACCAAACCAAAGCTAAGGCAACGGGGAGAATAATAAATTGCGGCAAAATCACGCCCTTGATAATCTCATTTGCTAATAGCGATCTTTTCTCTAAAGTTTCGGCGACTTGTATCAAAACTTGTTCCGTCTCAGCCGACTTTTTTTCCCGTTTTGATTGGCCTGCACTGCTATTGCGGGAAATGCCGACGAGGCCGAACGCCACCCTGACATCATTTCCCCGCAAGCGCTCATTACGAAAAGCGATTGCCCCTATGTTGGGCCGCTCCTCATCGCTGGGAAGAGGGAGGTCTTTATCGCCATCGATTAAGGTGCCTTGAGTATTTTTGATTTGAAAATAGATATTATCCAAGTCGTCGGCGCGCAAAATGGCGCGCGCTGGTTCATCTAAGACTGTTGATACGCGGCCCTCTTGCATTTTGATTTGCTGCGCCAAGATTAATACGCGATCTTCCAATGCGCGGTCAAAGGGCTGATTAGCGATTGATTTCGCAACGATATACGTGACAGCGATACTGATTGGCCAAAGCAGTAAAAGTGGCGCCAACATCCAATCAAGAATCTCACCAAATAAAGAGCGTTGAATTTTTTCCGGCACATGCGCGTGCGCGGAACTACTCGCCGATGGGTTGACCGGCAATTGGCCTGAGGTTCCTGGTGGCTGTGCGAGGGGCATTACATCCTGTTATCGAATGCTGGTGGTTCGCTTGCTTTAGTTTCTGCGTTGGATGATGGCGCACTCGAGGTCGTAAATTTTTCCAAGCAATATCCCAAGCCGCGCACAGTCGCAATGCGCACGCCATCGACTTCAATTTTTTTGCGTAAGCGGTGGATATACACTTCAATCGCGTTATTGCTGACTTCTTCACCCCATTCGCATAAATGATCGACCAACTGTTCTTTGGAAACCAAACGTCCTGTTCGTTGTAGCAAGATCTCAAGCAAATTCAACTCACGCGCAGAGAGATCGAGCATATGTTCGTTGATGTAAGCAATGCGGCCAACCTGATCAAAATTGAGCGGTCCATGCTTAATGACGGTAGCGCCGCCACCCGCCCCACGTCGGGTTAAGGCACGCACGCGAGCCTCTAGTTCAGACAGAGCGAAAGGTTTCGCCATATAGTCGTCAGCACCGAGGTCTAAACCTTTGACCCGCTGCTCAACAGAGTCAGCGGCAGTGAGTATGAGCACGGGTAAGCGGGAATTTCGTGCGCGCAGCCGGCGCAGCACTTCCAAGCCGCTGAGTTTGGGCAGACCCAAATCCAAAATAAGCAGATCAAATTCTTGGGTGGAAATCGCCGTATCGGCATCCTGCCCATTGTTGACGCAGTCGGTGGCATAACCTGACTGACGCAATGAGCGTGTCAGACCATCAGCCAGAACGCTATCGTCCTCGGCAAGCAAAATTCTCATGGTGGCGTCTCCTCCATTTGTGTCCATTTGTCATCATGGCGCGATGTGAGCGTACGCGACTGATGTACTTTGTTTTAAGGAAACGCAGATTAAGTTACTGCGCGACCAAATTTTGTATCTGCGACAAGGGCTACCGTGCTCGCTGTACAGTCGACTAGGTACGCTTCTCGATTTGAACTTTGCCAGCTCGCTGCACTTAATCAGAGCTGCCTTAATTTGGTTCGAATCAAAGAGTGCGAAATTTATAATCCGACCATTCATACTTATTTTTTATTCGTACCTTAGCATCACTTCGCGCATTTTGACGAGAATTTGCTCGTATTGAGTGCCCTTAAACAAACGAGATGGAATATAAATGCTCTGAAGATTAAAACTAGGCTTTGTTGTTAGATGAAAACAAGCGTGTCATTTCGACGCGATGCGTCAGGTGCTATGCAAGGTTGAAAGGACAGGAGTCATGAGTCGTCTTTTTGCGAATGCCAGCACGTTATTCTCGTCGCCTTGCATACTGCCTCATTTTCATAAAATAGATGTGTATTTCCGCCTTATTTTTTTACGTTTTAAAAAAATACACCATGCGGTATATGTGGGTTCTCTCATCGTTTTTGCTAAATGTCGATATTCTTTTAACTTTGAACTGCGTTTTTATAAAAATCAAGCACTTACATAATTCAGTTGCAGTGATTTTTGAATTGAAAAATCACTTAAGTCTGAATTACTTCGGGATTTATTCATTTAATTCTGAATTTGTCGGAAGCGTACTTGATTGATTGAATAGTCTAATGCGTTCTAATGAAACTGACCCAAGTAATGTGACTGATTTATAAAGGAAAGTCCGTTTTGTATCTTGCACACTTTATGATAGACTAGTCATGTAACTAGTCATTAAGGATGATTATCATGAACACTTGGCAGGTACAGGATGCGAAAGCCCGTTTCAGTGAATTGCTCGACATGTGCGTTAGTGAGGGACCACAAATGGTTTCTAGACGCGGCACAGAGACGGCGGTACTTGTCCCCATAGCTGAATGGAAGCGACTCTCGAGTTCAGCACGTCCCTCTCTCAAAAGTCTGCTCCTAAACAATGAAGGGCGCACGGATTTATTGTCGCCAAAGCGAGGCACGGCGCGTAGGCGTCCGCCTATTACACTTTAAGGCACGCTGTGTATTTGATCGATACCAATATCGTTTCTGAACTTCGCAAAGTAAAGCCACATGGTGCAGTCGTTGCGTGGCTTGAAGGCGTTCCTGATACTGAGCTATTTTTGTGTGCCGTGACCCTCGCCGAAATTCAAAGCGGAATCGAAATAACGCGGAAACAGGACGGAAGAAAAGCTCTGGAAATCGAGGCGTGGCTGGATCAGGTAGCTGCTGCCTATAATGTTTTGCCGTTGGATGGCGAGATATTCCGAGAGTGGGCAAGATTGATGCACCATGAATCAGACACGGTATATGAGGATGCAATGATCGCAGCGTGTGCGCGAGTCCATAAACTAACAGTAGTAACCAGAAATGTCAGTGACTTTAAACGATTCAACGTCCCAATCTTCAATCCGTTTGACAAAGTTAAGTAAAACGGAAAAATAACACTCTCATTGTTTTTGATAAAAATGCTCAAATAAATACAAAGTTGAGCACAAGCAGCAGGAAAACAAAAAATTTTAAAATGAAGCTTGCATAAAGCACTGATTTTTTATACAGTGGTGTCAATTCATCGGTTGAATTAAAAAATCAACAAAAAATTTATTGCAACTTTCATTTACCGGAAAAATTATGGACGACAGAAAAATGGATAACAGCTCTGACAAAAGTAAGGCATTAGCTGCCGCCTTGACGCAAATTGAAAAGCAATTTGGCAAAGGTTCTGTCATGCGTTTGGCGGATGGCGCTGCGGTTGAAGAGGTGCAAGTAGTGTCAACGGGCTCTCTGGGTTTAGATATTGCGTTGGGTGTAGGTGGCTTGCCAAGAGGGCGTGTGGTTGAGATTTACGGCCCTGAATCATCAGGTAAAACGACATTGACCCTGCAAGTTATCGCTGAAATGCAAAAATTGGGCGGAACATGCGCGTTTATCGATGCTGAACATGCGCTGGATTCTGGTTACGCACAAAAACTCGGCGTGAACTTATCCGATTTGTTGATTTCTCAACCAGACACGGGCGAGCAGGCGCTGGAAATCACCGATGCGCTGGTACGTTCGGGCAGCGTTGATTTGGTGGTAATCGATTCGGTTGCAGCGCTGACACCACGGGCTGAAATCGAGGGCGACATGGGCGATTCTTTGCCTGGTTTGCAAGCACGTTTGATGTCGCAAGCCTTGCGCAAATTGACCGGCAGTATCAACCGCACGAATACCTTGGTTATTTTTATTAATCAGATTCGCATGAAAATCGGAGTGATGTTTGGCAGTCCTGAAACAACCACGGGTGGCAATGCGTTGAAGTTTTATGCCTCTGTACGTTTAGATATACGCCGCACAGGGTCGATCAAATCCGGTGACGAAGTGATTGGCAATGAAACTAAAGTCAAAGTCGTAAAAAATAAAGTGGCTCCGCCGTTTAAAGAAGCTCATTTCGACATTCTGTATGGCGCAGGCACTTCGCGTGAAGGTGAAATTCTCGATCTTGGTGCAGACGCAAAGATTATCGAAAAATCTGGCTCTTGGTATAGCTACAACGGCGAGCGAATTGGTCAGGGCAAAGATAATGCCCGCACTTATTTGATCGAGCGTCCGGAACTTGCGCACGAAATTGAAAATAAAGTCAGAACGCAGCTAGGAGTACCTTTGTTACCACCTTTAGTGTCGGCATAAGCGCCGAATCACTTTCATGAGGTAGCTGTCACTTACTTATGGTAGATATTTTTAAAAATGCCGGTAACAACATGTTGGTTACCGGCATTTTTTTGAGTATTTTTAACGTAAGACACGCCACTTGCTTGTTTTGCCGGTGAGCGCGTCTTGGGTTCCATACATGTTTGCTCCAGCACAATTTTTAAATGTTGACGACTTTGTTTAATACTGCGTCATGCGAGAAGCCACAATATGTTAAAGCCGAAAATTAGTTTGAAGGCGCGTGCGTTTCGGTACCTCTCAATGCGCGAACACAGTCGTTCAGAATTAAGTCAGAAGTTAGCGCGCTATGTTGAGGCCAATGATGATGTCGTTGGTTTGCTTGATTTTTTGGAGAAAGAGCAATTTCTTTCTGCTGAACGCTTTTCAGAATCTCTGGTCAATCGCAAGCAAGCCCGATTCGGCAATCAGCGCATTTTGGCGGAATTGAAAAACCATCGCATTGATCCGAATCAGTATGAACATCTGCATACTGCCTTAGTATGCTCGGAGGCTGCGCGAGCCATCGCGGTGTTGCAGCGAAAATTTCAGCAAGCCCCCGCTGAACAGTTAGAGCGCGCAAAACGAATGCGTTTTCTTTTACAGCGCGGTTTTTCTTCTGATGCGGTGCGCGTCGCCATGCGTGATGCATACAGGGAAGATGATCAATATGATCAAGTTGTCGATAGAGAGTCGCTTACCGAAAGTGAATTTGCTTCTCGCTAAAATCTCAATGCGTGCTTGAGCTGTGCTAAACTTCGGTGGTTTTTTGCAGTGCCGCAGGAGCGGCTGCCATCGTAGAAACTGCGATTGCAACACGCAAATGTGGCTTTTTTATACACTACTGGATCGACGATAGTCTGCCCCAGCACGAATAAGAGCCGAAACGCTTCCTTGATAGAAGTGTGCTCCCACTGATGCTGATGAGGTGTGACCAAAATCCTCAAAACATAGCGACCGATTGCCCTCATGGCTCTTCCCCCACCTACTGTCCAAAGAAGCCTAAAGCACACGCGCACCATCTGCATTGATGCTTACGCGCGGGATGACGGCTTGTGGGATATTGATGCGCGAATTAACGACATCAAAACTCGCGATTTCGCATTGGCGTCTGGCGTGCGGGCAAGTGGTGCACCCATTCATGATCTCAGCCTGCGCCTGACGGTCGATCAAGCAATGACTATCTATCAAGTTGAGGCGGTGTCTGACGCTGTTCCTTATCAAAATTATTGTGATTTGATTGGCCCAGACTATAAAAAACTGGTGGGCTTAAATTTGATGCGCCAATTTCGATCCAATGTCAAAGCACGATTGGGCGGCACCTTGGGATGTACGCATCTCACTGAGTTGGCGCAGATTCTCCCTACTGCGGTGTTACAAGCATTCGCAGGCGAGGTATTGGATACGCGCGACGGTGGTACCAGTGTGAGTGCAAGTAAAGATGATTCGAGTGAAATGCCGTTTCAGTTGAATCGTTGTCACGCACTGAGGCAAGATGCGCCAGCAGTGTTGAAATTTTACCCAAGGTGGGCGCAATCCTCGCAAATCGGAAACTAGTTTTTTGGATGATGAAACAGAATCCTTGGCCTGTCGCGCACCTATTGTTTGACTCATTTCTAATTTGATTGATTTTTTTTGACCAGCACGTTTATTTAACTTATACCTCAGCGTTTGAAGGGAAGTCGTATGAAGATCCATGAGTATCAGGGCAAAGAAGTTTTACGGAAATTTGGCGTAACCGTGCCACGTGGCATACCTTGTATGTCAGTTGAGGAGGCAGTAAAAGCCGCCGAGACTTTAGGTGGCCCAGTATGGGTAGTGAAGGCGCAAATTCACGCAGGCGGTCGCGGAAAGGGCGGGGGCGTGAAAGTTGCTAAATCCTTGGAGCAGGTGCGCGAATACGCTAACGCTATTCTGGGTATGCAGTTGGTTACGCATCAGACTAGTCCTGAGGGTCAAAAAGTTCGTCGCTTGCTGATCGAAGAAGGCGCGGATATTAAGAAGGAACTGTACGTCAGTATGGTGACGGATCGAATTAGTCAACGTGTCGTGCTGATGGCTTCGTCTGAAGGTGGTATGGACATTGAAGAAGTTGCCGCACATCATCCCGAACTTTTGCATACTGTCGCGATCGATCCGACCGCAGGCTTACAAGATGCCGAAGCTGATGATATCTCACGCAAAATTGGTGTTCCTGAAGGTTCGATTGTTGATGCGCGCACCCAACTTCAAGGTTTGTACAAAGCCTTTATGGAAACCGATTGCTCCTTGGCCGAGATTAACCCATTAATCTTGACTGGCTCTGGCAAAGTGATTGCGCTCGATGCGAAATTCAATTTCGATTCAAATGCCTTGTTCCGTCAGCCGGAGATCGTGGCATTCCGTGATCTAGACGAAGAAGATCCAGCAGAGATTGAAGCCTCAAAATTTGACCTCGCTTACATTTCTCTTGACGGCAATATTGGCTGCTTAGTAAACGGGGCGGGCTTAGCAATGGCAACCATGGATACGATTAAATTGTTCGGTGGCGAACCAGCCAATTTCCTCGATGTGGGTGGTGGCGCGACAGCGGAAAAAGTCACAGAGGCCTTTAAAATCATGCTGAAAAACCCAGGCTTGAAGGCGATTTTGGTCAATATCTTCGGCGGCATCATGCGTTGTGACGTGATTGCGGAAGGTGTAATTACTGCGTCTAAAGCGGTGTCCCTGAAGGTGCCTTTGGTAGTGCGCATGAAAGGCACGAACGAAGATATTGGCAAGAAGATGTTAGCGGATTCCGGTTTGCCGATTATCTCTGCAGACACCATGGAAGAGGCTGCGCAAAAAGTTGTCGCCGCTGCGCAAGCACACTCAGCACAATAAGTGCCCATGCGCATTTAGCACATATTCAGCTCATATTTAGCGTACTCAGCACATTTAGCACAAGGAATTAATATGTCGATCTTGATCAATAAAGACACGAAGGTTATCACCCAAGGCATTACAGGCAAAACAGGGCAATTTCATACTCGCATGTGCCGCGACTATGCAAATGGTAAAAATTGTTTCGTCGCCGGCGTGAACCCCAAAAAAGCAGGCGAAGATTTTGAAGGCATCCCCATTTTCGCCAACGTCGGTGAAGCAAAAGCGGCGACTGGCGCTACTGTTTCCGTTATATACGTACCGCCTGCAGGCGCTGCGGCAGCCATCTGGGAGGCGGTTGAAGCTGACCTTGATCTCGCAATTTGCATCACAGAAGGTATTCCTGTGCGCGACATGATGATGTTAAAAGATCGCATGGCAAAAGCGGGAAGCAAAACCAAATTGTTGGGACCAAATTGTCCCGGCTTGATTACGCCAGATGAAATCAAAATTGGCATCATGCCAGGTCATATTCATCGTAAAGGCCGCATAGGCGTGGTATCCCGCTCAGGCACGCTCACCTATGAAGCAGTTGGTCAATTAACTGCGCTTGGTCTTGGTCAATCCTCTGCCGTTGGTATAGGCGGCGATCCTATCAATGGCTTAAAGCACATCGATATCATGAAGTTGTTTAATGACGATCCAGATACAGATGCTGTCATCATGATTGGTGAAATTGGCGGTCCTGACGAAGCTAACGCTTCTTACTGGGTACGCGACAACATGAAGAAACCAGTAGTTGGTTTTATCGCGGGCGTAACTGCCCCACCGGGGAAGCGTATGGGTCACGCTGGTGCATTAATCTCTGGCGGAGCTGATACGGCACAGGCAAAACTAGACATTATGGAAGAGTGCGGCATTAAAGCGACAAAAAATCCATCGGAAATGGCGCGTTTGCTGAAAGCGATGTTGTAAGCCAAGTCGCAAAAGCAACGGATGGGGAGCAAGCGCTCCCCTTTTTTTTGTGGCAAGACTTTGCTGTCAATGACAATGGGCAATCGCAGCGTAAAGTTAAAACAAATTATCTGAATCAGACAAAATGAGTAAAAAAAGCCGAAAAATACCTTCTGATCCATATAAATCACCATCAATTGCATTCTGATACGAAACAATTTAACGACTTAATGATAAGCTCATCGCTTACGTCCAAGCCTTAGTGTCGAAGTTAATAGTACGTAAAACAGGTTTGTTTGTGTCTTGGGTGGTCAACCCGACTCTGCAATTGTCATTTCTTAATAAACCATAGTTTTAATGCCTACGCTTTGGTATCTTTACATTGATCAAATCGCTTTTATCGCCCATGTCCTTTCAAACTGAACTTGAATTCGCTAGCTTGAGCCATACTGGCTTAGTCAGAGCGCACAACGAAGACGCAGTGGAAGTGCGGGCTGATGCGGGCATCGCTATTTTGGCGGATGGCATGGGCGGCTACAACGCAGGTGAAGTCGCCAGTCGTATGTGCGTTGAAGTTGTTAGCCAGTATCTGCAACAGAAGCAACAAGCTGCGTGGAGTAGTATTCTGCCGCGTGGCACATCTTCTGCCGCACGTTGGATTAACGATGCAATTACACTAGCAAATACGCGCGTTTTAGAGGCGGCAAACCAGCATGTCGAGTACGTCGGCATGGGAACCACCGTGGTGGTGGCGCTGTTTCACCAAGACAAAATGTTGTTAGGTCATGTAGGTGACTCCCGGGCGTACCGCTTGCGCGGCTCAGAGATGGTTCAAATTACGCACGATCATTCGGTGCTGCAAGCACAAATTGATGCAGGATTAATATCCAAAGAAAATGCACAGTTTTCCCCCATCAAAAATTTGATTACCCGCGCTGTCGGCGCGCAATCTGATATTGAGATCGAAGTACATGACCACCATGTCGAAGTCGGCGATGTATTTTTGCTTTGCTCGGACGGCTTGAGCGACATGGTCGGCGCAACAGAATTGGAACAAATTTTGCTCAGCCACGCTAGCCAACTTCAGCAGGGCTGCCAAGCCTTAGTGGATGTTGCAAATAAACATGGTGGAAGAGATAACATATCTGTCGTTTTGGTCAAAGTTCATTCAATCCAACAACGCAGCCTCATGGGACAAATTTTCTCAACTTAATGTACGTTGATCTCTCCGCCCTCGCTGCGAAATAACTTAATAAGAAAGTTGATAATGACGAAATTAGTCGTCACCTTAAATGGCTTAGTGCATCAAGAGTTTGTTTTAACCAAATCACGCGTCAATATTGGTCGGCGCAGTACCAATGATTTGGCCTTAGACCACATCACGGTAAGCGGACAACACGCCGCCATCGACACTACCCTAAATGGCGCCTTCGTGCTCGATTTGGGCAGCACCAACGGCACAAAAGTAAACGGCCAGCCTATCAAAAAGCATTTACTCCAAGCAAACGACACGATTGAAGTGGGTAAATACAAAATCAAATTTGTGCTTGAAACAAGCGCCCCCTTGGCAAATACCGATGATCCAAACGCCACCCAAGTCATAGATGCGGTGCAGGTGAATAAGACCCTGTCACAAGCAAAGATCAAAGTTTTAAATGGCAACAACGCAGGTCGTGAAATGGTGCTGACAAAGCAAGTCAGCAATATGGGCAACCCTGCAGTGCTGGTGATTTCGATTATTCGCGAAAAGGATGGTTATTTTATAAAATTTGTCGAAGGCGTGTCTGCTTACCGCATTAACGAAACTGCCATGGATAAAGGTTCGCATTTACTGAAGGATGGTGATGTGATTGATTTGGCTGGCACGAAGTTGGTGTTTTCTTTTGTTTCCTAAATAAAAACAAAGGACTGACAAATTTTGTCTAACAATAATGAGTCGGCAAAAAATGTCACTTTTATGGTTCGGATAGTGATTTTGAAGCCAAGAAGTTTTGTAGAAAAACAAATGAAGTACCGAGAAACTATGCTGGCACATGATTTGCTACACGAAATAGTGTGCACCACCCTTTTTAATTAAACTTAGGAGTTTCAAATGTCTATTTCTAAAAAAGTACAACAAGGTTTTACGTTGATCGAATTGATGATCGTTGTTGCAATTATTGGTATTCTGGCCGCGATTGCTTTGCCTGCTTACACAGATTACACAATTCGTTCGAAAGTCAGTGAAGGAATGGTTATTGCTGAGGGTTTCAAAACTTTGATCGCCGAATCTACAACTTTGGTCGAACTCGGAGCGAACGTCGGTGTTGCTAACACGTCAGTTGCGGCAGCTAATCCTACAAAGTATCTTTCTTCTATTGTTGCTGATCCGGCTACAGGAATTATCACTGCAACTTATAACGCGACAAACGTTGGTGCAGCTGGAACAATTATTGTTTCGCCGTATATCAAAGGAACAACGGTTCAAACTATGGCTGCTGCTCTCGCTGCCAATGCAACTGGTGCGATTGACTGGGCATGTCGTGGTGTTGGTGGTACTGCCGCGACTGCGGGTGGTATGGGCACAGCAACAGCTGGTACTTTGTTGGCAAAATATTCCCCAGCGAATTGCCGTTAATTTTTTTGATGATAGAATTATCTTAAATCAAGTTTTTTCAAACCCCCAGCTTTATTGGGGGTTTTTTACGTAAAAAGTCATTCAATTTTTGAATTCGCTTCTTCATTATTGTAATTTCAATAATTTATGTAACATAAGTACCCCCGCAACTTCGTAGTTTCAAATGTCTATTTCTAAAAAAGTACAACAAGGTTTCACTTTGATCGAATTAATGATTGTTGTGGCAATCATCGGTATTTTGGCTGCAATTGCCTTGCCAGCATATTCCGATTACACAATTCGATCAAAAGTTAGTGAGGGCATGATGGTAGCCGAAGGATTCAAAGCTTTGATTGCCGAATCTACAACTTTGGTCGAACTTGGAGCGAATGTCGGTGTTGCGAATACATCAGTCGCTGCTGCTAATCCAACAAAGTATTTAAGCTCTATAGTAGCTAATGCGGCAACAGGTGTTATCACTGCGACTTACAATGCTGCAAATGTCGGTGCCGCTGGCACAATCATCGTCTCTCCGTATATCAAAGGAACAACTGTGCAAACTTTGGCGGCGGCTCTTGCTGCAAATGCGACTGGCGCAATTGATTGGGCATGCCGTGGTGTTGGTGGTACGGCTGCTACTGCGGGTGGCATGGGCACAGCGACAGCTGGCACTTTGTTGGCAAAATATTCCCCAGCGAATTGTCGTTAGAGCTAGATGTCATAAAAACGTGTTTGGAATTGTGAAGAAAGCCTTAGCGAAATAGTTAAGGCTTTTTTTATAAATTGGCACATTGAGTCCGAGTTTTTTTCAAAGTATGTCTGGAACATGGAAGGATGATTTAAAAAATATTTGGTATGGTTTTTGCTAACTTAGTGGATATAAACTTTCTGGAGTGTATATCATGCCAAATTCTGCGAAAAAAAGAAAAATCCAAGAAGGATTTACATTGATTGAACTAATGATTGTCGTTGCAATCATTGGTATTTTGGCAGCAATAGCGTTACCCGCTTATACTGATTACACCATACGCTCAAAAATTAGTGAAGGTATGGTCGTAGCTGAAGGATTTAAAAATCTGATTGCCGAGTCGTCTACATTGCCCGATTTGGGTTCGAATGTGACATTGGCAAATGCCTCGATTCCTGCGACTAACCCGACAAAGTATTTAAGTTCAGTGACGGCAGATGTCGCAACTGGCGTCATTACGGTTGATTACAACGCAAGCAATGTCGGCGCGGGTGGTACATTAGTTATTTCTCCTTTTGTGAGAGGTGTTACTGTTCAAACTTTAGCTGCAGCCCTCGCGGCAAATTCGAGCGGAGCTATTGATTGGGCATGCAGAGGTGTAGGCTCAAGCAATGCCGTTGCTAGCGGTTTGGGCTTAGCCTCTGCAGGCACATTGATCGTAAAATACTCGCCTTCAAGTTGCAGGTAACTTTTCATGTAACGATTGATCCTTAGGGTAATTTGTGTGGAATAAATCGCAATTTCGACAAAAAAGTTAAAAAAATTCGTTTGACACTTTTGGAAGCGGTCGTTTCCCAGATAATTATTTCTCTAAGAACGAAGAGCAACGTTTGTACACTCTATGCCAAAAAGATTCCGAGCAAGTTTAATTCATTTAGCGATTAGCGCACTTCTAATTGGTGGTGCTTTAACGATAGCATTCCTAATCTGGTACCCCGGTATTTACTTCAACGCGGTAGGTGTCGGTGAAATTTTATTAATACTGGCTCTTGTTGATGTTTCTTTCGGGCCGCTCATGACCTTAGTGGTTTTTGACACAAAAAAACCCTCTCTTAAGTTCGATTTGATAGTGGTTGCAATCATTCAACTATCAGCATTAATTTACGGAATGAGCGTCATTTTTGCTGGGCGACCTGTTTACCTAGTCTATAACATCGATTTATTTACGATGGTTACGGCGTCAGAAATTTCAGATGAGGAACTAAAAAAAGCGAAACTCGCGCACTTACCACTCTGGGGCCCAGAGATTGTTGGCGCCAAATTGCCTGCAGATAGCGAAGAGAGAAAAAAAATACTTATTTCTTCTCTCAGTGGTGGAGTCGATTTGCCGCAAATACCAAAGTACTATCAACCAATTGGTAATCTAATAGATGAGATGAAATCTCGCATGTTGCCTTTGCAAAACTTGATCAATAAACAGTCAGTGGAAATGCGAGAGGCAGCAAATCAAGTTATCAACGAAAGTCTTTCACGCCAAAAAATTGCGCGGGATGAAGTTGCCTATTTGCCGGTTCGTGGAAAAACAAAGGATATGGTCATGTTAATCAAGCGAAGTGACGCGGGAATCGTTGAACTTCTTCCGCTAAGCATTTGGCCGGAGCAAAAAAATGCAAAGTAAAGCTTGCATACGAAAGACGACATTTTGTTCAAAACGCAAAGTTCTAAAATTGCGCCAAAACGGCGATGACAATTAATTTTCCAAGTAACACAACGGCAATTGAAAAGAATCATAATTGGCTTATGTCATTGATTTTTGCCGTTGGGATTGTTGCAGCATTTTTAAATCCTAACCACATTCATCCGCTTCGAACTTTTTACAACGAATTCCCTATCTTTTTCGGCATTTTAGTTGCTGCTATATTTGTAGGAAACCTTCAGTTCTTCAAATCACGCACAGATTTTTTACGACCTATCTTTTTTATAATCTTGGTTGTAGTTTTGTGCAGTGTCATTGAGTTCTACAGACCGCGGGTACAAATTGTCTTTTTGGTTTTTTATGTTTTTTCGTTTTGCGTCGCTGCTAGCTTAGGAAGGCAATGGAGCAAAGATACAAATTTTAGTTATACGCTTTGCACGAACCTTGCTGCGGCGCATCTCAGCGCCAGCTTACTTTCCGTCGCTATGCAGACGATTCAACTTTCTGGCATCGACGCGTCGCCATTCATTATGCATATTGCGATAGAAGCGAACACCCCAATTCGCCCCTACGCCAATGTCGCCCAACCCAACCAACTCGCCTTACTGCTGTGCTTTGGTTTAGCTTCGATCTGGTGGTTGTATCACCAATGTCGGTTAAACAAACTGGCAGCGCTTTTGCTGGCAGTCACTTTGATTTGGGGCATCGTGCTGACCCAATCGCGCATTGCTTGGATCATTTTGCCTTTATTCGCTTTGCTGGCAATGACCAAGCTTGAAGGGCAGCGCCGTATTAATAAGCTTGCACTTGTGAGTTTATTGCTGTTCTACATAGCCTTGGTGTTGTGCTTGCCAGAAATTAGTAAGTGGTTGGGTTTTTCTACCGGCACAGTGCTAGAGCGCGTTGGTGGCCGTTCTGAGCGCACTGTGCTGTTGAAACAGGCTTGGCGTATGGCTGCCGAGCATCCTTGGTTTGGCGTTGGCTGGGGGCGCTTCGGGGCGGAGCAGGTGAAGATTGCTGCGGACTTTTCCTCTAGTACGTATGCCGAACATTCACATAACATTGTCATGAATTTTGCCGCTGAGTTGGGCTGGCCGTTCACGGTGTTATTTTTTTCTGCACTGGTGTGGTGGTTTGTGCAAACTTGTGTCCTGCCAAAAGCGAGCTTGGATGTGCGTTTTGCGACCTTTTGTTTTATTGCGGTTGGCGTGCATAGCATGGTTGAGTTTCCCCTTTGGTATGCGTTCGTATTGATTCCTATCGGCGTTTTAATGGGCATGGTGCATCAAGCGAGGTGGCCGGACGACGGTGTTGCAGGGTGTATCACCGTGCCGCGAGCCGGGGTGGTCTCCGTTGGGGTAGCGGGTTTGCTTGTGCTGGCATTTGTCACATGGGATTACCAGCGCGTTGTGAAAGGCTTCGCGGTGCTGCGCGTTGGTTCCAACAGTACTGCAACCGAACGCCTAGCCTTGCAAGCACCGCGCTTCACTTTATTTGGTGATTATTTTGATTACTTCACCGTGTACAAATTATTTCCGCGTGAAGGCATGTCAGCGGAAGAGATTCAATTTGTTGAAAAAATGAGCCAGCGATTTGGCTTTGTGCACGTGCTCAATAAATTGGCAGAAGTGTACGTTTTGAATGGGCAAACGAATAATGCCGCTCGCAGTATGGTGACGGTACAGCGGCTGCATCCTGGCGCCTACCCTGAGTACTTTGATTATTGGAAGTCAATGGCGATGGTCGATCCACGTTACCGTGCGGTTTTCGAGACAATGCCCAAGCGCGATGCCCCCTAAGAATTGGGGTGTCGCGTTGATACGGGCCTAAGGAATGCCTGTACTCCGTGCAATGTCGGTCATGGCTGCAGCTTCATCTATGCGGCGGCGTTTTTCGCTAGGTTTGGCGCGTAGTTCGATGATGAGTGCAGTGCCATCGGATAAGCTTAGCGCTATTTTTTCGTTACCTTCATGCTGAACGTGGTAGAGCGTGCTGCCACCAATTGCCGAAGATTGCTGCACCGTTGCGTGCGTCAAAAATTGAGCGAGCTCACTTGCGGAGCGGGTGCACCAGAGCAATTGATCCATTTCACAAGCCTTTTTCTTTCTCGAAAACTATTCCGAATGTAATCGCGAGCAAACCGCGCAGAGGATAGATGGGGTTGGCTAGCTCAGTGCGCTTGTTTGAGTTTTTCTTGGTGGGCGACGAAACGTGTTTTAAATGTTTTTGCGTCGACAGGGCGGCCATAAAAATATCCTTGCACATCGGTACAACCCATTTGCAGCAACATGTCTACTTGCTCTTTAGATTCAACACCTTCCGCAACAACACGCAAACCCAGGCTCAGCGCCATCGCAACGATAGCGCTTGCAATGGCGGCATCATCAGGATTGCTATGAATGTCGTTGATGAAGGATTTATCGATTTTTAGTTCATCGATGGGAAATTTTCTGAGGTAAGAAAGGCTGGAATAGCCTGTGCCAAAATCATCCAAAGAAATCGATAAGCCTAAATTTTTTAATGTGCGCAATGCCACCAAGGTGCTACTGACATCTTGCATGACCATACTCTCGGTTAATTCGATAATAAAGAATGCAGGGTCTGCCCCCGTGGTGGAAAGCATTGTCGTAATACGCTCGGCCAAATCCTCTTGCCTGAATTGGCGGGAAGACACATTTACCGCAATTTTGAGCGCAGGAAGCCCCTCTTTTTGCCAAGCAATTTGTTGGCGACATGCCTCGGCAAACACCCATTCTCCCAAGGGTAAAATCAAACCAGTTTCTTCCGCTAAGGGTATGAATTCAATGGGATGAATTAAACCAATTTGCGGATGCATCCAGCGTACCAAGGCTTCCGCGCCGATGATTTGGTTATTTGTTACGTCCATTTTTGGTTGGTAGTGCAGCATGAATTCGCCGCGCTCCAAACCACGACGTAGGGCGCTCTCCATATTCAGGCGGCTGATTGCCGTCACACCCATTTCCGGAATAAATTGTCGCACGCTGTTACGGCCGTGCTCTTTCACCCGGTACATCGCAATATCAGCGTAACGCAAAAGCGTCTCGCCGTTGTCGCCATCACGCGGGAATAGAGAGATGCCGATGCTTGCTGTGACAAACACTTCGCGTCCGCCAACTTCGAATGAACGAGAAAGCGTACTCAGTATTTTCGCCGCGATCACATCCACGTCTTCGGTCTCAGGTAGATCGGTCAAGATGACGACAAATTCGTCGCCACCTAAGCGCGCCACGGTGTCTGTTTCACGCACGCAGCGCGTCAATCGCTGGGCTACTTGGCGCAATACGTCGTCACCCGCGCCGTGTCCAGAGCCATCATTAATCAACTTAAAATGGTCCAAATCTAACAATAGAAGTCCGACAGAAAAATTTTGTCGCTTCGCCCAAGCGATCGCTTGATCAATTCTATCGTTCAATAAATTGCGGTTCGCAAGCCCGGTCAGGTTATCGTGCGTGGCTTGATGTTCTAACTCTTTTTGATAATTGATGCGCTCGCTCACATCGTTGATCACACTCACAAAATGTGTGGTGTTGTCGCCGCGTGCATCTTTAACAGGTGAAATATGCAAATCATTCCAAAACTGTGTGCCATCTTTACGGTAGTTGCGTAAGAGCGCACGGCCTTCGCGTTTTTCGCGCAATGCTGAACGTATTTCTTCTAAATCGGGTTGTGCCAAATCGTCGCGCACTAAGAATCGGCCTTCGCGCCCAATTACTTCGTTGGCGCTATAGCCGGTAATGCGTTCGAAGGCGGGGTTCACATACACGATCGAATGATCATGTTCTTCGCTACGGGTGATCATGATTCCGTTACTGCTCGAGATGAGTGCTTGTTCTTTGAGTAGTAGCGCTTGCTCAAATTCTTTAAGTTGTTGATGGCTCTGACTAAGATTACGTTTGATGGCTACAAAATGCGTGAGTTCACCCTGATCATTATGCAAAGGCGAAATAATTTGATGTTCAAGCATATCCTGTGCATCGCGCGTCTGCGTGGTGACCTCGCCTTGCCAATGCTGTCCTACTTGTAGGCTTAATAGATGCTGCAATCGCGCGGCACTATCAACATCGTTCGGTGACCAAAGTACTTGCCGATTTTTCGCATTGTTCGTGTCAAAACCTGATATTTCTGTGAAGCGTGCGTTGCAATATTCAAGTTCACCGCGTGTGTTCGTTATCACGATGGCAAACGGACTTTGTTTTACTGCAAGAGCAAGTATGTCGAATTGTTCTTGCAAGGCGGCGTGTTCGCACGGGCGGGTGCGGGCAGAAAGTGCTCTGCCCAGTTCAGCGCACACTCGTCGTAAAAAAATTGCAGCGTCGCTGGCATGGCTGAGGTCGAATTCGGCGGCGACTGACACGCGGCCAAGTACCGCATCGTCACTGGTAAGATCAAGGATAAGTTCATTCGGGACGCGTGTCGCGCTGTCAGCGTCTTCTGGCAAAACATGGTCGAAAAAAAAGTGCGATTTTCCAGAAGCACCTTCAGGAGCGAGGAGATCGTCGGTAAGCTCAATCGTAACGCTGGTGTAGCCCGCTTGCGTAACTAAAATCTTGCAAAATTCATTGAGCAAATGCGCATCGTCTTCCGAGTACCAAATGCAATGCGAAATGGCGCTGAGCATCAGCAGCCATTCATCTAAGCGGCGCGTTTCCTTCTCGAAGGACGCTGAATTTTCTAAGGGTTTCATGGTTTGGCCTTTTTGCGTTGCCGCACTTGTGAGTGGAAACCGGATTTTGCCGCACAAGCAAGGCTGCACAGCGCAGTTTTTAAGGTGCCGCCTCGCTATTGTGAGCCAGCCACTCACCAGACTTTCCGCCGTGTTTTTCGAGCACCTGAATCTGATGCATCACCATGCCACGGTCAACGGCTTTACACATATCATAAATCGTTAGCAAGCCAATTTGAACTGCCGTCAGTGCCTCCATTTCGACGCCGGTCTTGCCTATGGTTTCTACTTGTGCGGTGCAGCGAACTGAATTCGTTTGCGCATGAAGTTCAAAATCGACGTTGACTTTGGTTAAGGCGAGCGGATGACATAAGGGAATCAAATCACTGGTGCGTTTTGCAGCCATAATTGCTGCGATGCGAGCAATGCCTAGCACGTCACCTTTTTTAACATTTCCGTTGCTTATTAGTTCTAAGGTTGTGGGCAGCATGGTGATGGTGCCGCTAGCAATCGCAATCCGATGCGTCTCGTCTTTCGCGCCGACATCGACCATGTGCGCTTGCCCCGCATCGTTGAAATGGCTAAGCACTGGGACGTGCGGACGAGCTTCAGAATTGTTTTTTTGGGACATGGCGACAGTTTAAAAAATCGTTAGGAACAATGTGACAAGGAATTTGAATACGGTTGCGGTTATCATAGCACTATGAAATTAATGCACTTCACTCCAAAAGTAAAAATCCTACCCGCAGCGATCTTGCTTGCCCTGGGCTTAATGTCTGCTGTGAATGCGCAGAATTTACCCACGCTAGGCGATACGGCGCGAGAAGATTTATCGCCGCTGCAAGAGCGCAAAATCGGCGAGCAAATCATGATAAGTGTGCGCCGTGACCCAGACTATTTAGATGACGGTCCCATCATTGAGTATCTGAATAAATTAGGTAATCAGCTTTTGGAAAAACACCCCGATGCACGAGGGGAACTATCTTACGATTTCCAATTTTTTGCCGTGCGTGATGGCACCTTGAACGCCTTTGCATTTCCGGGCGGCTTTATTGGTTTTCATTCTGGCTTGATTTTAACGGCACAAACCGAATCTGAATTAGCGTCAGTGATGGGGCATGAAATTGGCCACGTCGCGCAACGCCATATCGCACGGGGCATAGGCGGGCAGCGACAAGACGCATTTATTCCGATTGCCGCATTGATTTTGGCGGCCTTAGCCGCTCGTGCGAGCCCCGATGCGGCGGTTGGTTTGATTCTTGGCGGGCAGGGTTTGGCAATTCAACGCCAACTCAACTTTAGCCGCGAAGCAGAACGGGAGGCAGATCGGTTTGGATTTCAGATTCTCAAAGATGCTGATTTTGATACTTATGGGATGGAAGCCTTTTTTGGTCGCCTGCAAACCAGCTACCGCAATTACAACGACAACATTCCACCCTATTTGCGCAGTCACCCGCTAACGGGTGAACGTATTGCCGATATCCAAAATCGTAATATAGGCCAACGCTACAAGCAAAGAATTGATCCGCTTGATTTTCAGTTAGTGCAATCGCGCGTGAGGGTGTTACAGGACATTACCTTTGCAGGGCTAAGCGCCGCAAAGCATTTTTTTGAAGGGCAAGCGAAGTCAACCAGCCCAGAAACACGCATCGCCGGCGAATATGGTTTGGCGTTTGTGGCATTAAAGCAGTTGGATTACACCTTGGCGTTAAAGCTTTTAGATCAAGTGAAACAACAAGTCGCGGCCGCGCCAAAGCTCAAGTTTTGGTTAAAGCAAACCAGTGCATTTGCCAGTTTAGAAATTGATATTCACTTAGCAAACAAGGACGAGCAAAGAGCGATTGATGTCGCCAAACTTGCTTTGCAAGATTTGCCCCTTTCGCGCGGAATTGCGTATCAATATGTCGATGCATTGTTAGCGGCAAATCGAGCGGAAGACGCCGGTATTTTCTTGCGTGATCAGCTAAGTTTGTACCGCCAAGATTCTCGCCTACAAAATTTATTGGCTAAGGTGTATGCGCTTCAAGGACGGCAAGCGCTACAACATTTGGCATTAGCTGAAGCCTATGCAATTGATGGTGCGACAGAAGCCGCGCTCTTGCAATTGGATATTGCAAGGCGAGAAAAAGATGTGGCCTATTACGACTTATCGGTGATCGATGCGCGCGAGCGTGATTGGAAAGAGCGCCGTCGTGAAGAAATTATCGATGAAAAAAAGCGCAAACATAGCGGACTGAGTTTCAGTGTTTCCTCACAAAACTCTCAGAATGGTGAGAACCAAAACGAGGGCAAATTTGGTGCTGCCCGCAACGATATTCTCGCGCCGTTTTCGCGCCGCAATGATGATTTTTTTAAGCGGCGAGCAGAACAGGAAAAAGACGCGTCCGATTCAGCTACAGAAAAAAATAAACCGCTACGCTGAGACCTCTACACAACTTACTGCGCGGCCGAATTTTGTGTTTGCGATGCTCGCTGTACGGTCGTAAAGGTGCGCTTCTCAACTCAAACTTCGACCGTTCGCTACAGTTGTGCATAGGTCTCACGCTGGTAAATTTTTCGCCGATGCCCACTGCCATGTCCGTGTGCGGGGTGAGAAAAATCTTTTTGTACGACGATCAACTTTTGTCGGCTTTTTCTTGGCGTGGATAGGCGTTGTATCCGTACGCTTGCATCAGGTCAGGTAATTCGCCCCGTTTTAGTCGCGCTGAACTTACGCCGTTTTGCCCGCAATGAATATCGATGCTGAAGTTTTGCACTTCATTCTGAGTGACCGTCTCGGCGCCAAGCAATTTCGCAACATCGTCATCCGTCGCTGGGTGCCCATCACGTTGTAAACCCATAAAGCAAGTTGCCAAGTCGCGGTCATCCACTTGGGCGAACCGATCGCCCGCTTGTAGGAGTAGTT
>CAYPNW010000005.1:15486-30977 GCA_964411965.1 uncultured Burkholderiaceae bacterium | reverse complement strand
TCGTCGAAAAAAATCGTCGACATCATCAGCATCATTGATGGCATTGCGTTTCAGACGAATATTCTCGCGTTGAATGCGGCGGTTGAAGCAGCACGGGCTGGTGAGCAAGGGCGTGGCTTTGCCGTGGTTGCGTCTGAAGTGCGTAGCTTGGCGCAGCGCAGCGCGGCAGCAGCAAAAGAGATCAAGGAATTGATCGACGTCTCGGTTAAGAAAATCGATGCAGGGGTAGTGTTAGCGAAAAATGCGGGCGTCACGATGAACGAAATCATTCAATCCAACCGCAACGTGAACGGCATCATGAATGAAATCGCTTCTGCCTCAGCCGAGCAAAGTGAAGGCATCGCGCAAGTGAATAATGCTGTGGTCCAAATGGACGAAGTGACGCAGCAAAATGCGGCCTTGGTTGAGCAGGCAGCCGCAGCTGCGGCGAGTTTGCAAGTGCAAACAATGAATGTCGTCAGAGCACTCACAGTCTTCAAACTCGATGCAAAAATCAAAGCGTCGCACCAAGCGCCGCGGAAGGTTGAGCGCGCAAACCCAAAAACAAATAAACCAAATCGCGCACCTTTAGCTGGCGTAAAAAGCTTGGCATAACACAATCGGGAAATCGCCTTGCTTTGCGTTGCACTGCTAAGCGAGATTCGATTTCCCGCAGTTCATCAAACTTATTGGCAGTTGATGAAGCATAAGTGCAATGCATTTACTTGATCAGGTCAAAAGCTTATTGCTGTTTTTAAACGAGCTTTTTATTCCATTTCTAAAGCTATCGTGTCGTTGTTGCCTTCGCCTTGCCGTGCTACAGCATTGCCTGCGGCTCGTCGCCTAGACACAATTGATTTGGAAATAGAATTACTTATACTGCCACTTTTTTACAAAAAATATATGGCTTTGCGCTTTAAATAAAAGCGTATTACATAAATACCACGTAGGGTATGTTATCTCTGCCCATAACGTCGGCGCGATATAACACGATTCAGCACGATGCAACACGATTCAGCACCGCAGGCTACCGAAATCAATCCACCAAAATATTGATTTGCGCGGGGTTCAGTTTGTCGGCTTCCGATTGTTTTTCGCATCGTATGCCTGCACCGGCGACGGCGGCGGTTAGCTTTTCGATTTGTTCTTGCTGTGACACGGCATGGTCGATGAGTTTGTGCAGGGCTTTTGAAATGGGGTCATCGCCATTTGCGGTGACGCCGTAAGCACTAAAAAGCGCATTGGCTTGCGCCGTGTGCTCGGGTTCTTTCTTCACGATATGTGCAGGATTACCGACCGCAGTGGCGCCCGCTGGAACGGGTTTTACTACCACCGAGTTCGAACCTATCTTTGCACCAGCACCAACAGTGAAGCCACCAAGCACCTGCGCGCCGGCACCGACGATTACACCGGCTTCTAAGGTGGGGTGACGTTTTGCGCCTTTAGATAAAGACGTGCCGCCCAAGGTGACGCCTTGATAGATCGTGCAGTCGTCGCCGATTTCGGCAGTTTCACCTATCACCACGCCAAAGCCATGATCAATAAACACCCGACGCCCAATCGTCGCCCCGGGATGGATTTCGATACCCGTAAAAATGCGCGCAATATGCGAGGTAAAACGCCCCAGCCATTTAAGGCCGTGTTGCCAACACCAGTTTGCCCACCGGTGCATCATGATGGCGTGAAAGCCAGGGTAGCATGTCATTACCTCCCAAGCATTGCGGGCGGCGGGGTCTCTTTGAATGATGCTGGCGATATCTTCGCGCAAGTTTTTAAACATAATTAGCGGCGGAAAAAAACACAAAGAAGCACAAATGAAGCACAAACTAAGCGCAGATTAAATTTCGAGCAAACATCTTAGCCGTTTCGCGCTTTTAGTGCTGACAGGCACTGTTTGCGCGAGTGTCTGTGGAGCGTCTGTGCAAGTAAGTGTGCGGCGCGACTGTTGACGCGTCTAAGATTTGCCGAAAGATCGGCTAAACCTTGGCTAAACGCTGGCGGCGTGCCTCGTATAAACAGACGCCGGACGCCACGGAAACGTTCAAGCTCTCGACCGAACCGAACATCGGAATTTGTGCTAACACGTCACAGGTTTCCCGCGTTAAGCGGCGCATACCCTCGCCTTCTGAACCCATGACGATAGCCACGCCACCATGGCCAGTTAAATCGAGTTGGTAGATATTTTTGTCAACTTCATCATCTGTACCAACGAGCAAAATGTCGCGTTCTTTAAGTTCGCGCAAGGTGCGCGCCAAATTCGTAACGGTAATGTACGGTACAGTTTCGGCTGCACCGCTGGCGACCTTGGCGGCCGTAGCATTAAGGCCCACGGCACGATCTTTGGGCGCGATTACGGCATGCGCACCCACGCCGTCAGCGACACGCAAACAAGCGCCCAAATTATGCGGGTCGGTAATACCATCTAACACCAACAGCAAAGGTGCACCGTCAATTGCATCAAGCAATTCATCTAAATTGCGCGCTAGTGATAACTCGCCCGCTTTTGCCACCACGCCTTGGTGCCGGCGCGTACCAACGATGTTTGATAAGCGTTGGTCATCTGCCGGAATGACCCGCACGCCGGCCGCCTTGGCCGCTTGAATCAGGTCTTGCATACGACGATCTGTGCGGCCACTATCCACATAGATTTCTTCAACAGAGGAAGCTTCGTGCCGAAGGCGCGAGGTGACGGCGTGAAAGCCGAAAATCATTTTACTTTTCATAGAATTTACTTTTTTCGTTATTACTTTTTACTGCTTACTTTTTCACTCAATTTCCAGCGTCGGTTTAGCGCTTTTTACGTGTGACACGCGCCGCTTTCGGCGCCCGTTCGGTCCGCTTTTGCACTGCGTCGGCTTTGGTTCTTATCGATTTAAGCAACGCAGCAGTCGGTTTGGTTTTCGCGCTTTTTGGCGCAAGCGTGGGTGCTGGCGCCGTGGCGTTTTGCGCAGTGCCTTTAAGCGTATTTTGGGGTGCATTTTTGGGCGTATTTTTTGACGTATTTTTCGAGGTATTTTTTCCTCGCGGTGTACGACCAGATTTGTCCCGATTGGCGTTCATTAATTGTTCGCGCACGGCATCTGGCCCGCGTGCGGTGCTAGCTTGCACTAACGCCAAATCAATTTTTCGTGCATCCAAATCAACGCGACTTACTTGCACTTTGACTTTATCAGTAAGCTGATAACGCTTGCCCGTGCGTTCTCCGCGTAATTCATGGCGCGCATCGTCAAATTGGAAGTAATCAGCTCCCAAATCGGTGATGTGAACCAGACCTTCGACAAACATTTCATCTAACTGCACAAAAATGCCAAACTGCGTGACGCCGGAAATCGTGCCAGTGAATTCTTCGCCCAATTTACTTTTGATGTAATAGCATTTGAGCCATGCTTCCACATCGCGTGAGGCTTCGTCAGCACGGCGTTCGTTAGCAGAACAATGCACGCCCAGTGCGTCCCAAATGGTTGGTTCTTTCTCTGATTTCTTTTTACCCGCCGCTTTGTCTAAAACTTGCTGTTTGCGCGCCGCATTGGAAATTGTGGTGTTAAGCAGGTTGGTATCGATGCCCTTAGGCTCGTATTTTTTGCCTTGCAAGATCGCTTTTATCGCGCGGTGGGTGAGCAAATCAGGGTAGCGCCGAATCGGGCTAGTGAAGTGCGCGTAGGCGTCATAAGACAAGCCGAAGTGGCCGATATTGTCTGGGCTATACACGGCTTGTTGCATCGAGCGCAATAGCATTGTTTGCAGTAAAGGCGCATCGGGACGGCCTTTAATTTTGGTCATTAAGGCGGCATAGTCTGAAGCCGAAGGCGAATCACCGCCATTGAGCTGCAAATTAAGTTGTTTAAGAAAGTTACGTACCTGCGTTAACTTTTCTTTAGTGGGGCTTGCATGAATTCGGTAAGTGCCGGGTTGTTTATGTTCCGCCAATAACTCTGCGGCGCACACGTTGGCTGCGAGCATGCACTCTTCAATGAGCTTGTGTGCGTCATTGCGCGTGCGTGGCAATATTTTTTCAATTTTGCCCGCTGCATTACACACGATGTAGGTTTCCGTGGTTTCAAAATCAATTGCGCCACGCAAATGCCGCGCTTTCAGTAAGGCGTGGAAGCATTCATTGAGGTGCAATAAGTGCGGCACGAGGGACAGACGCTTATTGGCTTCTGGCCCTTTGGTGTTACCAAGTATCGCGGCAACTTCCGTATAAGTAAAACGTGCGGCGGAGTGAATCACGGCTGGGTAAAATTGATAGGCATTAACTTCGCCTTGCTCAGTAATCACCATGTCGCACACCAACGTCAAGCGATCAACATCGGGGTTTAGGGAGCATAAACCGTTCGACAATTTTTCCGGCAACATGGGAATAACTCGGCGCGGAAAATAGACAGAGGTGCTGCGCAACAAAGCGTCTTGATCCAACGGGTCATTGGGTTTCACATAATGGCTGACGTCAGCAATCGCGACTAAGAGTCGGTAGGCTTTTGCACGCCCCAATTTGACCGGTTCGCAATACACGGCATCATCAAAGTCGCGGGCATCTTCGCCGTCAATCGTTACCAAGGGAATGTCGCGCAAATCGACCCGATCTTCCAAATCAAGATCGCGGATTTCATTCGGCAGCTTACTTGCCGCTTTCTTTGCAGCTTCGGAAAATTCATGTGGTACGCCGAATTTGCGAACAGCGATTTCGATCTCCATACCCGGATCATCAACTTCACCAAGAATTTCGACGATGCGGCCTACTGCTTGTGCATATTTGGTGGGCTGCTCGGTGAGCTCCACGCTGACGACCTGCCCTGCCCTCGCCTTACCTGGTGAACCCGCGAGAAAAATATCTTGGCTAAAGCGTTTGTCCTCAGGTGCTACGATCCATACGCCATTTTCATTCAGCAAACGGCCAATGACGTGTGTATTCGCGCGTTCCAAAATTTCAACGATGCCACCTTCGAGTCGCCCACGTCGATCTGTGCCGACCACTTTCGCCGTGACTTTATCGCCGTGCAAAACTCTCTGCATTTCACGTTCGGGCAAAAACAGATCTTCGCTACCGTCATCAGGCGTTAAGAAACCATAACCATCGCGGTGACTACTCACGCGGCCAGTGATAAAACTATCTTGGTTGGCGAGCGCGTAGTGGCCGCTTTTATCCAGCTTCACTTGGCCATCTCTTTCCATTGCATTTAAACGTCGTGCCATGCCTTCCATCTCCTCGGGTTTTACACCTAAATGTTTTGCAATTGTTTCGGCTTTTTGCTTGGTTTTTGAAGTACGTAAGAAACCCAAAATTTCTTCGCGACTGGGGACGGGATAGGTGTGATTAGAATTCAAATTTGTTTGTTCTTGTGGAGTTTTGGTATTGGCAGCGTCATTGCGAGCGCTGGAAGTTTTAGATTTAGGCATTATGTTTCCCTTTGTAAAAGCGCTGTTGATCGCTTTGAATGCCAATGAAGAATTTGACTTTACCGCCAGATACAATATAATCGCTGTCTTCGTTGCCCACGTGGCGGAATTGGTAGACGCGCATGGTTCAGGTCCATGTGCCTTCGGGTGTGGGGGTTCGAGTCCCTCCGTGGGCACCACGGTTTTTTGAAGCTCGTTGATTACTCAACGAGCTTTTTCTTTTTGTGACTAGGCCAAAGCCTTTCAGGGTCGTAAAGAGCAACTTCATACGATACCTCGATAATTCAATCGAAATTCTTACTCTCGCCTGTTCTGTTTTACATCAATACGACTTTCGATCTCATTTTTCCTCCTTGTTTCACCCATTCAAAGCGAGTCAAAGAAAAACACGCACATGATCGTTCATCACATTACTCTTTGGTTTCGCCCTTTTTCAACCAAGCGCTCAATTGATGCGGACGAATGCTATCGTAGTCTTCAAACGGTTGATGGATCCAAGGATTAGTCGCTAAGTAGTCGAGATAATAATCTGGCTTCACAGACGAACATGCTTTAAACCAAATAACCGCCGATTTCGCCTCGGTGACATCAGGGAAATTTTCGCGCAAATGGAGCAGAACTTTTTCTAAGGTCACACCTGAGTCAACCAGATCATCGACCACCAGAACCCGTCCTTGAAGAGCGCCCTTGGTCATTGAAATATATTTTCCGATATCGAGCGAACCTTGCACCGTGCCGGCATCTTCGCGGTACGAGCTGGTCGACAAAATGGCTAATGGCACATCAAAAATCCGTGAAAACACATCACCTGGACGTAAACCACCCCGCGCTAGACAAAGCACTTGATCAAAACGCCAACCCGATTCGTAGACTTTCAGCGCCAATCGTTCGATCGCGTGGTGGTATTCATCCCATGATACCCAAAGGTCTTTATCGGTAGAGAGTGGAGTGTTCATACGTATTTTTCCGTAACAAATGGCTATAAATTAATTGAATGGATGCTTCAATACAATTGTTTCTTCGCGATCTGGGCCCGTCGAAACCATATCAATTGGAACACCCACTAGCTCCTCAATACGTTGAATGTAGTTGCGCGCATTGAGAGGGAGGCCAGCCATGGTTTTTACGCCAACGGTACTTTCCGACCAACCGGGCATTTCTTCGTAGACCGCGACGCATCGCGCTGCGTCCTCTGCGCCGACAGGGAAAATATCTAGCGCCTTGCCGTCGACCGTGTAACCAGTGCAGAGTTTAAGGGAATCCAACCCGTCCAACACATCTAACTTGGTCAAACACATTCCAGAGACACCGTTAATTTGAACGGAGCGCTTCAATAAGGCGGCGTCAAACCAACCACAGCGGCGGGCACGGCCAGTGACGGTACCGAACTCATGTCCGACACTGGCAAGATGCTTACCAACGCCTTGGTCGGTCGGCAATTCAGAGGGAAATGGTCCTGAGCCAACACGGGTTGTATATGCTTTCGTGATGCCAAGAATGTAATGCAACATGTTTGGACCCACGCCAGAACCAGCAGAGGCGTTACCCGCCACGCAGTTACTAGAGGTCACAAACGGGTAAGTCCCATGATCCACATCCAATAAACTACCTTGCGCGCCTTCGAACAACAAACTTGCACCTTGTTTATAGGCTGCATACAACGCACTCGATACGTCGGCGACCATGGGGCGGATTCGCGGCACTAGCTCCATTGCATCATCAAAAGTTTTTTGATAATCAACCGGGGCAGCCTTCAGATAATTAACTAAAACGAAATTATGGTAGTCGAGATTTTCTTTAAGTTTTTCTGCAAATCGTTCCGGATTAAGCAAATCTGCGACACGGATGGCGCGCCTCGCCACTTTGTCTTCGTACGCTGGTCCTATACCTTTCCCTGTGGTGCCGATTTTCGCAGCGCCGCGTGCTACTTCGCGTGCCGCATCTAAAGCCGTGTGGTAAGGCAAAATTACTGGGCAAGCTTCTGAAATTTTTAGGCGCGAAACGACTTCAACGCCATTTGCCTGCAGCTTGTCAATCTCACGTAGTAAGTCAGGCACCGAAAGCACGACGCCATTGCCAATGTAGCAAGCTGTCCCTGCACGCATAATTCCAGACGGAATCAACTGCAAGGCAGTTTTTTGCCCACCAATGACTAAAGTGTGTCCTGCATTATGACCACCTTGAAAGCGCACCACTCCCTGCGCATGATCGGTGAGCCAATCAACGATCTTACCTTTGCCTTCGTCGCCCCATTGGGTACCGATGACCACGACATTTTTTGCGTTTTTCATTTGCGACATCACTTTTGCACCGTTATAAGAATCCATTTTCCAGCTTCAAAAACAATTGCACGGTTGCAATCGAATTCGTCTTGATCGTTGTCATGCCCGGGAAGACTTTGTATCACCGTTTCACCTTGTGAGCGTAAATCTTTAATCAATTCTTTTAAGATTTTATCTTGACTCCATGGCGCCCGAATCGCATTTCTTCTTTCCGCGGAGGGTAAAAGACGCGCCAGTTCGCGTAAATCAAGCGAGAAGCCCGTTGCAGGGCGCGCTCGACCAAATGCCTCACCGACATGGTCATATCGCCCACCTCGTGCGACCGCATTTGGCAACCCAGCGACGTACGCACTAAACATGACGCCGCTGTGATAGTGATAACCACGCATATCCGCCAAATCAATCGTCACATTCGCCTCGCCAACCAAGCGCCCGAGATGCTCCAACTCGTCTAAAGCCGTTGAAATACCTGCGAGCGAAGGCAATATTTTGCGTGCCTTATCGATGATCGATAAATCACCATACAAGTTCGGCAGAGCTAAAAGCGCTTCCGCTGTTACTGGAGCAAATTGTCGCACCAATTGCTTCAAGGCTGGTAAATCTTTGCTTTCTAAGAGGGTGAACAACTCCGCTTCGTAACGACGCACGGTGGGATCGCTGTCGATCAACGCGCGCAACACGCGGACGTGGCACAAATCAAGGCGCACAGTCGAAATATTCGCTAACGCTAAGGTCGACAAAACCAATTCCTGAATCTCAGCATCCGCCTCAAGACCCGCGTGGCCGTAGATTTCGGCACCAAGCTGCAATGGCTCACGCGTTCCGTGATTACCCAAAGGGCGTGTCAACAAAACGCTGCCCGCGTAACATAGACGTGTGACCGATGCACGGTTTAAAAGATGGGCATCGATACGCGCTACTTGCGTCGTCATATCGGCGCGCACGCCCATCGTCCGGCCTGATAATTGGTCCACCAATTTAAACGTACGCAAGTCCATATCTTGACCCGCACCTGTTAATAAGGATTCGATGTATTCCAACAGCGGCGGCATCACCAACTCGTACCCAAACTGCCGAAAGTTATCGAGCATCAATCGGCGTAAATCTTCTATTTTGCGTGCTTCCGAGGGTAAAACATCCGCAATATTTTCAGGCAGCAGCCAATTTGGCATGGGAATATTCTTCGCTTAATTAGGGTCGCATAACGCCAAAAAAACATTGTTTTCGTCACAAGGGTTTTTACAATCCTTTACTGCGACGCCAACAATGTTTTCGAGATTTTTACTTTTACTTCTTATCAGATGCACCTGCGGCATTAGCCCCTGAAGATTTGAAATACTTAAAGAAATCAGAATTCGGATCAACTACGAGCACGTCATTCTTGTTTTTAAAGCTTGACTTGTAGGCCTCTAAACTTCGGTAGAACCGATAAAACTCTGGGTTCTGCCCAAATGCTTGCGCATAGATTTGAGCCGCCTCGGCGTCGCCGGCACCTTTATTCTTCTCAGCTTCACGATACGCCTCTGCAAGAATGACGACACGCTGCCTGTCTGCGTCAGCACGAATCTTCTCCGAATCCGCAAAGCCTGTAGAACGAAGTTCATTAGCCACACGACTACGTTCGGACTTCATCCTTTCATAAACAGAGTTGTTGATCTCGGCGATGTACTCGACGCGCTTCAAACGCACATCAATAATCTCCACACCGATTTGCTTTGCTTCGTCGGCTACCTTTTTTCGGACAGCTTGCATGACTTTATCGCGCTCGCCAGAAATAACATCCTTCACCAAGCGTTTGGTGATTTCATCATTCAAGGCAGCCTTCACAATTTGTGATAGTCGATCCTTCGCACGAGATTCGTCTCCACCAAAACTAACATAGTAAAGTTTCGGTTCGATAATATGCCATTTCATATACGTATCGACCAAGATATTCTTTTTCTCGGCAGTGATGAATCGATCAGCCTCTGACGGAGATTCAATTGTCAAGATTCGCTTATCGAGAAACAAAACATTTTGGAACGGTGGCGGCAATTTAAAATGCAAACCTGGTTCACTGATGACCGACTTCACTTCACCAAGTGCAAAAACGATGGCATATGAACGCTGATCAACAACAAAGATTGAAGAAAAGAAAACAATAATGACGATCAGAATCGCGATCGTGGACGAAATAATTTTATTCATTATCGAGCCTCCCTCTCACGACCTTCACGCGCACGGCCGTCTTTATTGAACTTCAGCTCAACGGTTGGAATTGCATCAGGCGAGCTAGTAGCACCAGATTGATTAGGTGCCTTTCCAGACGCCGACGCCTCTGACTGATGGATAATTTTATCTAGTGGTAGATAAAGCAGATTACTGTTATTTTTTGTGTCTACCATTAACTTCGTCGTACTAGTAAAGATTTGTTGCATTGTTTCCAAATAAATTCGGTCTCGGGTGACCACTGGCGCCTTTTGATACTCGACTAGCACTTGTTTGAAACGCGAAGCATTTCCTTCTGCGTTTGCAACAACGCGCGAACGGTAAGCCTCCGATTCTTGCAACAAGCGGGAAGCCTCACCGCGTGATTTTGGAATAACTTCATTGGCATACGCCTGCCCTTCATTTTTTTGCCGTTCTTTATCTTGACCCGCTTTCACAGCATCATCAAACGCTGCTTGTACTTGCTCGGGAGGTTGCACGCCTTGCATTGTCACGTTGGTGATTTGTGCTCCTGCCGCATAACGATCTAAGATTTGCTGCATCAATAAATTTACGTCAGTGGCTATTTTTTCCCGACCTTCGTACAAGACAAAATCCATCTTGCTTTTACCAACAATCTCGCGAATGGCTGTTTCAGCGACTTGACGAATCAGGTCTTCTTTCTCGCGATTATTAAAAATCCAGTCCTTTGCGCTCTTCAATTTAAATTGCACCGCAAACTGAATATCAATAATATTCTCGTCGTCTGTCAGCATGAGAGATTCTTTAGCTACCTTATTTCTCGCCGAATTCCTATAACCAACTTCGACTGTCCGCACTTCCGAAACGTTGACAATTTCGTGTTCTTGGATAGGGTAAGGCCAACGCCAATTAAAACCAGATGTTGTGCTGTGGCTGTATTTTCCGAAGGTTGTAATGACCGCAGTCTGACCTTCTTTGACAATAAAGAAACTGCTAACCAACCAAATAAAGATGAAGACCGCGACAATTACGCCAACACCAATTTTTGCGCTTGCAGAGTCACCATCGAAACCACCACCATTGCCACCGCCACTACTTCCTTTTCCGTTTAAAAAACGATTAAGTTTTTGCGTAAAGTCGCGCCACGCCTGCTCAATATCGGGTGGTCCTTCATTTGGCTTTTTTCCATCTTTATTATCGTTTTGCGAGCCACGACCCCATTGCGGATCGTTCAACGACAGAGATAGACCAACTTTCCTTAGAAGCGAAACAAACATTCTGCATTTATCCTAAAAATAGTATTCCGTTTGTAAAGTTGATTCTATGCGCTTAGCACTACATCAGACGCCTCAAAAAGTGGCGCGCTGAGGGGGCGCTCACCAGAAGACGCTTGTTTAAAGTCACCAATTGCGTGTCGCAGTAACTCGATCCCCGCACCAGTTCTTGCACTTAAAAAAACGCGCTGAATTCTATCATATTCATCATTCTCGAAACCTGGCTCCAATTGCGCTAAATCTATCTTATTCCAGACTAGGATTTGGGGAATTTTATCCGCGCCAATCTCTTTTAGAACTAAATTGACTTGCTCTATTTGCTCCAACCGATTTGCGCTATTGGCATCGACAACGTGAAGCAATAAATCAGCGTGAATAGCCTCTTCCAAAGTTGTCTTAAACGCTGCAACCAATTGGTGAGGCAAATCCCGCACAAAACCGACTGTATCCGATACGACAACATTGCCCGCCTCACCCAAATACAGGCGCCGGGAGGTCGTATCGAGTGTGGCAAATAACTGATCCGCAGCATACGCGCCAGCCTTCGTTAAGGCATTGAATAAGCTTGATTTTCCTGCATTTGTGTAACCAACCAAAGAGACTGAAAACGTCTTACTTTTTTCTCGGGATCTTCGCTGCGTCTCGCGCTGCTTATGCAACTTATCCATTTTCGCCTTAAGCGCTTTCACTCGTTCGCCAAGTAAGCGACGGTCGGTTTCTAGCTGAGTTTCGCCAGGTCCGCGCAAGCCAATACCACCTTTTTGCCGCTCCAAATGCGTCCATCCGCGCACGAGTCGTGTGGCCAAATGCTGCAATTGCGCAAGCTCAATTTGAATTTTCCCCTCGTGACTTTTAGCCCTTTGCGCGAAGATATCCAAAATCAAACTAGTTCGATCAACAACACGCACGTGTAGATGTTTCTCTAGATTTCTTTGCTGCCCTGGCGAGAGCGCATGGTTGAAAATGACAATATCCAGGGACGAGTCCGCAACATCTTGCGCGATCTCGTCTGCTTTGCCTGAACCCACATAAAAAGCGGCATCTGGGCTCTGCCGTTTGCAGGTTATTTGAGCAATAACTTTGGCGCCAGCAGACTGTGACAGCAGCTCAAGCTCTTCCATGCTCGCGGCAAAATCACCTTTGCCAAAATCGACTCCGATTAATCCGGCGCGCATGAGTTCACAGCAATTTTATCGTTTGTATGAAATTATTCAGCGTCAGGTTCCGCTGAAATGCTGACAGCTCGCGCAGGAACAACGGTTGAAATGGCGTGCTTGTAGACCATTTGCGTTACGGTATTCCTGAGCAGCACGACATATTGATCAAATGATTCAACATGACCTTGGAGTTTAATTCCATTAACTAAATAGATAGAAACAGGAATGTGTTCCTTGCGCAGCGCGTTCAAGAATGGGTCTTGTAACAATTGCCCTTTATTACTCATAACAGCTCCATTGTGTTGTTGTGATTAGGAGGTTGGGACACGTTATTAAATTTCAAGTGTCAATAAGTCAGCTAAATTGAAACTTTAATCTATTTTTTACTATTTTGCCGCAGTGCGAAGCAAAACAAAAATCCAAAAAACTATTTCTCGGTTCGAGCAAACGGATTCTTGCCTGAGCGCATTTCTATCCTCAGTGGCGTGCCAACCAGAGAGAAAGTCTCGCGGAAGTGTTTTTCTAAATAGCGTTTGTAGACATCACCAATCGCATCCAAAGAATTACCATGAATGACGATAATAGGAGGATTTTGTCCGCCTTGGTGGGCGTAGCGCATTTTTGGGCGAATAGACCCTTTACGTTTGGGCTGCTGATGTTCAACTGCTTCAATCAGCGCACGGGTCAGTTTTGGTGTAGAAAGGTTCACCATCGCTGCTGCATACGCAGCATCAATAGATTTCATCAAAGGACTAATACCGGTCGATTTCAGTGCAGAAATGAAATGGAATTTTGCAAATGTCAGAAAATTTAATTTACGCTCAATGTCCATCTTAATTTCGTCGCGACGATCAGATTGCAGACCATCCCACTTATTAACACCGACAACTAATGCGCGGCCTGACTCTAAAATAAACCCAGCGATGTGTGCATCTTGTTCTGAAATGTCTTGCTGAGCATCGAGCAATAGCAAAACAACATTTGCTTCTGAAACGGATTGCAAGGTTTTGACAACAGAAAACTTTTCGATTGCTTCAAACACTTTTCCACGGCGCCGAATGCCTGCTGTGTCGATCAAGGTGTAATGTTTGCCGTCACGCTCGAAGGGAATTTCAATCGAATCACGTGTGGTTCCCGGCATATCAAACGCAATAACCCGATCTTCACCAAGTAGCGTATTGACGAGTGTCGATTTTCCAACATTTGGTCGACCAACTATGGCGATCTTGATGCCCTTTACCACGTCCTCGGCCTCATCTGGCTCTGCGGGGCGCTGTGCAAATGCAATATCCATCGCTTCTTCAACGAGATCAGCCACGCCGTCACCATGGGCAGACGAAATAACGTACGGGTCGCCCAAGCCTAATTCATAAAAATCAGCGGTGACATTACTGTACTTCATGCCCTCCGCTTTATTAACAACCAACATCACCGACCGACCAGATTTGCGCAAAAAATCAGTAATGGTTTTGTCGTGCGGTGTAAGTCCTTGGCGTCCATCTACCAAAAATATGATGACATCTGCCTCAGCTACTGCTTGCTTGGTTTGTTTGGCCATCTCATGCATGATGCCTTCTTTTGCCACGGGCTCAAAACCACCCGTGTCAATAACCAAAAAGGGACGATCACCTACCCGTCCCTCACCGTAATGACGATCACGAGTAAGGCCGGGTAAATCTGCTACCAAAGCATCGCGCGAGCGGGTTAGCCGGTTGAAAAGCGTGGATTTGCCGACATTAGGTCGGCCGATAAGTGCAATAACCGGCTTCATAATTTACTCAGTTGCAATTGCAACTACCGCTCCTGTTTTGGTTTGCACGATCAGACTCGATCCAGCCACCACTGGTGTGGCGCTTATCTGTCCTCCATCGAGCGGCAAACGCGCTAAAAATACGCCATCTTCACGCGAAAGGAAATGCATAAAACCAAAACCATCGCCAACCACGACTGCTCTACCAAAAGAAACAGGCGTGGAAACACGGCGGTTAAGTAATTTATCGTTGCGCCAAGCGCTAGATCCGGCATTTCTTGAAAATCCCGAAACGCCACCCGTTGTATCAACCGCGAATAAGAATAGTTGATCCGCACCAACGCCAACTTCGCTGGAGAAAGGTTTTGCCCAACGCGCCGTTCCAGAAGCGATGTCATAGCAACCAACACGCCCTTGATACGCGACGGTACATACTTCGTTGTCAACAAGAACTGGTGTACCAGACACATCAGCGACTCGCTCAAGCTCAGTTGCGCCTTTTGGATCGGCAACGGCTGCCTCCCAACGAAGGTTGCCTGTACTCATTGCCAACGCCACTAATTTTCCACCTGGTGTTGCGACAATCGCGGCTTGTTCGGTCAGGACAATGCCGGCAACCGAACGCAAAGTGAGAGGTGGTAAAGGTCGATCGACGGCCCATTTTCTCACGCCCGTTTCGATATCATAGGCGGCGACACGATTATCGATGCTACGCACAACCACCAAGCCGAAACCAACAGCCGGCGCAGTCAAAATCTCACTTGAGGCTTGAATCTTCCAGCGCCGCTTTCCATCGGCGTCAAAGGCGATCAAGCTGCCTTTCTTTCCGGCCACCGCGATAGTATTGCCGTTTGCGCCAACCCCAGCGGTTAAGGATGTATCTGCATCAATACGCCAAACCGGACGACCGGACACGAGATCCAATTTCATCAAGGTTCCGTTTGCTGCGGCGACGTACACATGCTTATCTAAAACCGCGGGTGTGAAAACGTAAATATCGCTTTTCCCTACGTCCGCCGACCATAACGTGCGGGCAGCAAGCGTACTCTTAAATTCCTGCAATGGAGTTGGTTGATTTTTTTTGTCTGAGGACGAGAAGGGATTCAGCCAAGACAATGACGAGCATCCGGAAACCGCCAACAAACAGGCGAGCGCAACAAACTTTGCCATAGAACGCATAATCACTTCTTTCTTATTTTGTCGCGTCATTGCGAGCAACAGATGATTCCACCGATCCACCAAGTGCATCGAGCTTAATTTGCACTAGTTGGCGAAGGGGGTCCTTGCTTTTCAAGGTATCCAAAGCAAGCTGGTAACTTTGACGAGCATCGCTTATCTTCTTTTGCGCAAAAAAGATATCTCCTTTGCGATCAGCTACTTCGCCCAATAACTCTGAAGGAAATTCGCCCGCCAATAGTTTCAAACCGTCTTCGAATGCATTTTCATCCAACGCAATCCCCGCGAGCCTTATCTTCGCTAAGGC
>CAYPNW010000005.1:0-15386 GCA_964411965.1 uncultured Burkholderiaceae bacterium | reverse complement strand
CATACCCGCCCAGCGCGACAATTAAGGTCCAAGTGACCAAGTTTCCATATTTTTTCCACCATGCTTTTAAGGTGTCTAATTGTTCTTGTTCTTCGAGATCGTATGCCATATTGATATTTTTAATGATGATGATGATGATGTGGATTATCGCAGCAAGCGTCGGGTTCAGCCGAATCCCCGCCGCCAATGAGTTGGTTGACGATATATTCGACAGCCGACGTAAAAGGCAGCGTCACTTGATTGCCTTCGGTGGTATCAGCACGCAGAGCTTTGATCGTGACGCTAGATGATGCCGCTTCATCTTCGCCGATGATCGCAGCGAACGCAGCCCCAGAACTATCCGCGCGCTTCATTTGCGCTTTGAAGCTTCCGACACCCGTCGACGACGCGCAATGTAACACAACATCCATACCCGCATCGCGCAATCTTTCGCCAAGCACAAAACTTTGCGCCTGCCCGGCTTTCGACTGATGTACTAGGTAGACATCGCATAACCGTGCCTCATGCGTATCGCCTGCCAACTTCAACAATTCGAGTATGCGTTCGATGCCCATCGCAAAGCCGCATGCTGGTGTCGATTTTCCACCGATAATTCCAAACAAAGAATCGTAGCGTCCACCTGCGCAAATTGTTCCTTGTGCGCCCAATTCATCCGTGACCCATTCAAACACACTTCGATTATAGTAATCTAAGCCGCGCACCAAACGAGGATTAACGCTAAAAGGAATGCTATTATCGCGCAACAGAGTTTGCAAACCCTCAAAGTGTGTACGCGATTCTTTCCCCAAGTAATCCAACAACTTAGGGGCCCCGCTTACAAGCTCCTGCATTGCAGGATTTTTTGAGTCGAGGATGCGCAGCGGATTACTATGCAGCCGACGTTTTGCTTCAGTGTCTAAAATCGACTCATTTTTTTCGAGGTAAGAAATTAGATCCGCTCGATGCTTCTGGCGTTCGTCCGCGTCACCAATCGAATTGATTTCGAGACGAACATTAGGTAAGCCTAGATCATCCCAAAGACGTTGGCACAACATGATGAGTTCTGCGTCGATATCGGGGCCTGAAAAACCCAATGCCTCCGCACCCACTTGATGAAATTGGCGATAACGTCCACGCTGTGGTTTCTCATGTCTAAACATGGGACCGGAATACCAAACCCTTTTTGGCCCGTCATAAACCAAATTATGTTCAATCGCAGCGCGAACAATCCCTGCGGTGTTCTCTGGGCGCAAAGTCAACTTATCGCCGTTCATCGAATCTTCAAAAGAATACATCTCCTTCTCAACGATATCTGTTACCTCACCAATACCGCGCGCAAACAATTGCGTTGATTCCACAATCGGCGTCCGAACTTGCTGAAAACCATAGCTCTTCAAAACGGACTGAACCGTGTTTTCGAACAACTCCCAAAGCGCAGCATCGTCAGGAAGAACATCATTCATTCCCTTAACGCCGACGATTTTTTCTATTTTTTTATTTTCTGACATGCTTCATTTTTCAACAAAAGTTTTCTTCATATCTTTACTTTGGCGACTTCTACGATGGGGAGTAATGATCCTGCACATACTTCAACACAATCGCTTGAAACTCTTTGGCGATGTTATCACCACGCAGCGTCATTGCCTTTACACCGTCGATAAAAACGGGCGCAGCGGGTGACTCACCAGTACCAGGCAAACTAATACCAATATTTGCATGCTTAGATTCACCTGGACCGTTAACGATGCACCCCATTACCGCGACATTCATGTTTTCCACACCCGGATGCGACAACTTCCAGGTTGGCATTTGATCGCGCAAATAGGTTTGAATCTGATCGGCCAATTCTTGAAAGGTTGTCGATGTGGTTCTACCGCAACCAGGGCAAGCGATGACCATAGGTGTAAATTTTCTCAGACCCATCGTTTGCAAGATTTCTTGACCGACAATAACTTCTTTGCAGCGGTCACCACCGGGCTCTGGTGTCAAGGAAATACGTATCGTGTCGCCTATGCCTTCTTGCAGCAACACCGACAGTGCCGCCGTAGAAGCAACAATACCTTTACTCCCCATGCCCGCCTCGGTCAAACCAAGGTGTAGCGGATAATCGCAACGCTGCCCAAGTGAGCGATAAACAGCAATCAAATCTTGAACGCCCGAGACCTTACAAGATAAGATTATTTTATCGCCCGCCAAACCTAATTCTTCTGCTCTATGTGCACTCTCGATTGCCGACGTAATTAGCGCTTCATACATCACTAATTGTGCGGTAAGTGGCGCTTCGCGCGCGGCGTTTTCATCCATTATTCGGGCGAGCAAAGATTGATCCAAGCTGCCCCAATTCACGCCAATTCGAACAGGCTTATCGTAGCGACATGCCATTTCTATCATTTGTGCAAATTGCGTATCACGCTTTGCTCCTTGTCCAACATTGCCCGGATTAATGCGATATTTCGACAATGCCTTTGCGCACTCAGGATAATCTCTCAGTAGCGTGTGTCCGTTGTAATGAAAGTCACCGACCAAAGGTACATCAACTCCCATGCGATCCAATTGTTCACGAATAATGGGAACAGCGGCTGCAGCTTCGGGATTGTTTACCGTGATACGAACTATTTCAGATCCAGCACGAGCGAGCTCTTTCACCTGAATCGCAGTACCAATAGCATCCGCCGTGTCGGTATTCGTCATCGACTGAACGACGATCGGCGCGTTGCCGCCGACAAGAATTCGTTTTGCACCGTACGAAATCGTTGTTGTTCTCGTGGTGCGGCGTGGCAACGCACCAGATACCACCATCTTTTCTTGTATTTCCATCACTATTTCACCACAAGATTTGCGACATTACTGCCCTTGTCTGGACTTATCTCAAGTGCGTTACCACGTAGGCTTGCCTTCACACCCGCGGCATTTCCTATGCGCACTTGCAAAGTATCATTCACATCGAAAAATTCAACTGTCCCTGCTCTCGATAAATGTGACGTGAGCACAATGCCTTTTGTGTTTTTTACTTGAATCCAAGAATCTTGGGTAAAAGTGAGCTGCAACTGTTCCTTCTTCGTTGACTCGGTCACCGTATTTGATTGCGTTTTTTCGGTAAGCAATGGGGTGCTCAGTGCGCTGGAAGTGCTAGTTTGATTCGTCACAATACCTTTTACTGGAGTGACATGGTTAAGTGCATTTTCAGCACGCTTTACGGCAGTCGTTTCGGTCAATGGCGTTGCTTGCTTTACTTCTTCGACAGGAACGACAGCGGGTTGTGGTTGAACGACCTCAGGGACTTGAGTTGCAGCAGGGCTTGCACTAAGTGGAGCTTTCACCGCGGTCGTATCAGTCGACGAAATTGACTTATTTGAAAACGAAAAATACTGCGACAACTCAAATTTTTGATACAACAAAAAAGCTGCCAACAAAACACCAACGACTGCGACGCCGATGAGATACAAATGGTTTTGATTTTGCCGATTCATGAGCGACAACTGTGACTCAACAAATGGCGTCGACAGCGATGGTTTTAGATGTTCACTTAACGGAATCGCTGGCGGCTCGGGAGGTAGATGCGCTAAAACGGCGTCGACATCCAGCTTCAAAAATCGTGCATAGGAGCGTATGAATCCTCGAACAACCACCATTGTTGGGAGCGCATCGAATTGATTGTTTTCAAGCGCGCTGATCTGCTTTGTTGATAGCTTTAATTTCTCCGCGATATCAGCAACTGTCCAATTTTGTTCAGTACGAGCCGCCGCAAGCATAGAACCCACTGATGGGACGACGCTTAAAGCGGGCTTCGCCGCAGAAGTTCCCGAAAACTGCGTCGCTTCCAAAGGCACACCGCTACCTGTGTCACTCATTAAATGCCCCACGCTGGAAGTCGGTAAACTCTTTTGAGGTCGGATGACGACGGCGCAATTGAGTACCCAAACTATTCACTGCAGCCTCATCACCTAATTTGTTTTCGATCTTGATCGCTAACCAAAGAACATCGGCCGTCAAAATTTCAGCCTTCACGACGCGTTGGATATAGAATCGCGCCTTTTCGTGTTCGCCGCGATCGAAATAGACTTTCGCTAAGTTGGCATTAATCGATGGGTTTCCCGGTTGCTCTTTAAACCCTTGCATAAAATAAGCTTCGGCGCCCTTTAAATCTTTGAGACGCAAACTACAAACACCCGCGTTATTTAAAACTTTTGAAGGCGTTGGATAATTGGGATCTTTTAGCACTCGCTCAAAGTAGGTCAGCGCTAATTTTTCTCGTCCGGTCTGGCATAAAAACCAGCCATAGTTATTGACTAAGTCCGAGTTTGCCGGCGCTAATTTAATCGCACGCAAAAAATCTTCTTCTGCAGGTTGATTATCGTTGGCATCCATCGAAATCAAAGCGCGCAAGCTATACGCATCGGAGGTATCTGGTGCAATCAGCAAAACTTGGCGAATTTCTTCCAAAGCGACTTTCGCCTGTCCTTGTTGATAGTATTCGACGGCCAACTGCATGCGGTAGGAAACACGCTTTTGCAAATCAAGCTTTTCCTCAACGGGACTCTTTTCCGCCGTTTTCCGCTCGCCTTTGTTACTGCCGCAAGCCGCCAGCGTAAGCGCCAGAACCAAACATAGAAAAAAACGGGCGTAAGTTTCAACGATCTTCATTATCTGATCTCCACAATTTTTCCAAAGTTTTCACCGAATTTCTGTTGATACTCGGCCATTTTTTGCATCCGTTCTTGTACCCGCGTTCTATCTTGCACTTCGCCCGCCAATTGACCGCAAGCCGCATCAATATCATCACCACGCGTTTTCCTGATGGTGGTCACAATGCCTGCATTGATCAATATTTGCGAAAACGCCTTAATGCGGGGATTTTGCGAACGCAGCAAGCCCGATTCTGGGAAAGGATTAAACGGAATCAAATTGAACTTACAAGGTACCGCCTTGACCAATTGCACCAATTCGCGCGCATGCTCATCGGTGTCATTAACACCATCCAACATGCAGTATTCGAAGGTGACGAAATCACGTGGTGCATAGTCTAAATAGCGCACACACGCCGCCATCAATTCTTTTAATGGATGTTTTTTATTCAGGGGAATCAAGCTATCGCGTAATGCATCATTAGAAGCATGCAAGGAAACCGCTAAAGCGACTGGGCACTCCTGAGCTAGCTTATCAATCATCGGCACCACACCACTGGTCGAGAGCGTGACACGCCGTCTGGACAAGCCATAGGCATTATCATCCAACATAAGACGCAATGCGGTGACTGTGGGTTCGAAATTTAAAAGGGGCTCGCCCATACCCATCATTACAACGTTGGTGATTTGGCGCTCGCCTTTTGGCCCAAACTCAATACCTTTACTCTGGCGAATCGCAAACTCTGCCATCCATAATTGCCCGACAATTTCACCAACAGTCAAATTGCGGTTAAAACCTTGTTTGCCGGTTGAGCAAAAACGGCAATTGACGGCACAACCTGCCTGCGTTGAAATGCACAAAGTGCCACGACTTTCTTCCGGAATAAAAACCGTTTCAATCGCATTACCTTGACCAACATCAAGCAGCCACTTGCGCGTGCCATCGTTCGACGTATGATCACTGATAACCGTTGGGGCCATTACCACAGCCCGTCCCGCCAACTTTTCGCGCAAGGACTTCGCTAAATCTGTCATCTGCTCAAAGTGACTGGCGCCAAATTGGTGTATCCAGCGCTGCAGTTGCTTTGCTCGAAACGGCTTTTCACCCAGCTCATTGCAATATGCAACCAGCTGAGCGGGATCAAGATCCAATAAATTCGTTAAAGCCGTCATTCGAGATTTTTTTCATGCGGCGCGCACTGCAAATGCCGTCGCGCACCGATGCCATTCAACCTAAATAAAATTAACGTGAATAAACATTCAACGCTGGGAAAAAATAAGCAATTTCAACCGCTGCAGTTTCAGCAGCATCAGAGCCGTGCACAGCATTTGCGTCGATAGAATCTGCGAAATCTGCGCGAATCGTACCTTTTTCAGCCTTCTTCGGATCAGTTGCGCCCATCAAATCACGATTTTTCAAAATCGCGCCTTCGCCTTCCAAGGCTTGCACCATGACAGGGCCAGAAATCATGAAATCGACCAAATCTTTAAAGAATGGGCGAGCGGCATGAACTGCGTAAAAACCTTCCGCCTCTGCGCGAGACAAGTGCATCATGCGTGCTGCGATGACTTTCAAGCCAGCACCTTCAAAGCGGCTGTAAATTTGACCAATGACATTTTTTGCAACTGCATCTGGTTTAATAATAGACAAAGTACGTTCGATAGCCATCTAAAAACTCCAATAAAAAGAAAGGGTTAAGACAAAAAGTTAAGAATTAAACTAACCCTAGAGTTTATCATAGAACATATTATCCAACGACAACGCCATCAACAAACTTTATTCTTTGGGTAAACTATGGTCGAATCGTGCGCCGCGCAGGAAAAGTTATTGATTCACGGTTTCCACACACAAATCGATGACAAGTCGCTATTTAAGTCTCGTTTTTAAGAACGACGTGCACACCAAAGTTAAATTAGAAATTCCACATTTTTTGGCAGTATATGAAAAAATAGCCTGATTCGCGCAATATTTTAAAGCATTATGTAAAAATACCACCGTAAGTATATGAAATCCACTGGCGTAAAAAAACGCACCTCCAATCATTGAACACCCTGCGTCTGCAGAAAAACTATGAATCAACAAACTAATTTATTTGACGACACCCCCAGCCCAAATGAAGCGGGCGAAACCTTAACTCTTGCCAGTTTCGCGGAACGCGCTTACCTCGATTATGCGATTTCTGTCGTGAAAGGACGCGCCCTGCCCGACGTCTGTGACGGACAAAAGCCCGTTCAACGACGCATTTTGTACTCAATGAATGAGCTCGGTTTACATGCCAGCGCAAAGCCGCGTAAATCAGCGACAGTGGTGGGCGATGTCCTCGGCAAACTGCACCCTCATGGCGACCAATCTGTGTATGACGCCATGGTCAGAATGGCGCAGGATTTTTCCTTGCGCTATCCCTTAATCGATGGACAAGGTAATTTTGGCTCACGCGATGGCGATGGTGCTGCCGCAATGCGGTACACGGAAGCGCGCTTGACGGCCATTTCTAAGTTGCTGTTAGATGAAATTGATTCTGGCACGGTTGATTTTCAGCCCAATTATGACGGTTCATCGGAAGAGCCCTGTTTGTTGCCGGGTCGCTTACCCTTCGTCTTGTTAAATGGCGCATCAGGTATCGCTGTGGGCATGGCAACGGAAATTCCTTCGCACAACCTCACTGAAGTGGCCAAAGCAGCGGTTGCCCTGATTCGGCAACCCAACCTCAAACATGAGGAGTTGATGGGAATCATGACCGGTCCTGATTTCCCTGGCGGCGGGCAAATCATTACACCACAATCAACCATTAACGATATCTATGCCAGTGGGCGAGGCAGCATTAAAGTGCGAGCGCGTTGGAAGATTGAAGAATTGGCGCGCGGCCAATGGCAGGTTGTGATCACCGAGCTTCCGCCAGGCACCTCCTCGCAAAAAGTGTTGGAAGAAATTGAAGAAATGTCGAATCCGAAAGTCAAGCTTGGTAAGAAAGCGCTTTCGCCGGAGCAAGTCAGTTTGAAACAACTCCTGCTTTCGGTTTTGGATACCGTGCGCGATGAGTCAGGTAAAGACGCTGCCGTGCGCTTGGTGCTTGAGCCAAAATCGAAAAATCAGGATCAAGCCGAATTTATGCAAATGCTGTTGGCACACACTTCACTCGAAACCTCAACATCGTTGAACTTAGTAATGATAGGTGGTGACGGCAGGCCTCGGCAAAAAAATATCAGCGAAATCTTGGGTGAGTGGATTCAGTTCCGTTTCGCTACTGTCACGAGGCGCACGCAATACAAACTTAAAAAAGTCGATGATCGTATTCATATTTTAGAAGGTCGTGAAGCTGTCCTCTTGAATATCGATAAAGTGATCAAGATTATCCGGGAATCGGACGAACCAAAACCGGCATTGATCGCTGCGTTTAAGCTTTCAGATCGTCAGGCAGAGGACATATTGGAGCTTCGCCTTCGTCAATTGGCCCGTTTGGAGTCGATCAAAATCCAGCAAGAACTTAGTGATCAAAGGAACGAAAAAAATCAACTACAAAATCTGCTCGACGATGCAAGCGCAATGAAACGATGCATTATCAAAGAAATCGAGGCTGATGCGAAACAATTTGGCGATGCGCGCCGCACTATCATCGAAGAAGCACAACGCGCTTCAATTGAGCAAAAGGTGATCGATGAAGCTGTGACCGTGGTGATTTCAGAAAAAGGCTGGGTGCGTGCGCGCACTGGGCACGAGCATGACGCGACGCAATTTACGTTCAAAGCTGGCGACAGTTTATACGGCGCGTTTGAGTGTCGAACCGTCGATCATTTGCTGGTTTTTGGTTCAAACGGACGGGTGTACTCGGTGCCCGTTTCTGCCTTACCGGGTGCGCGCGGCGATGGAGTTCCAATCACGACGCTGATCGATTTGGCGCCAGGAACACGCGTGACACACTACTTTGCCGGCAACGCCGATTGCAAGTTGCTGCTTTGCTCTAGCGCAGCTTATGGTTTTACTGCCAAAGTAGGTGATATGGTAGGACGCATGAAAGCAGGGAAAGCGTTTATCACCATGGAAGAAAATGAACAAATCTTGCCGCCAAGCTTAATTGCTAACGACGCGAGCGCTATTGCATGTCTATCCGAAAAAGGGCGGCTACTTGTGTTTGGTTTGGCAGAAATTAAGCCTCTGTCAAATGGTGGACGAGGTGTGATTTTGATTGATTTGGACGACAAAGAATCAATGCTTGGTGCAAAGGCTATTAGCCAAAAAGGTGTGCGAGTTTCTGGCCTTGGGCGTGCGGCAAAACCGCAAGAAGTCAATTTATCTGCCTCTGCATTAGCGCCACATATTGGCAAGCGAGCGCGCAAAGGCAAACTGCTGGAATCAAAATTAAAGGCTCAAAACTTGACCGCGCTTTAGGGAGGCGCAGAATAATTCGATAAGTGCGAATTAATCCGCACTTCCCTAGTCTAAAAAAACTGAAATAAAAAAAGTAGGCCGCACAAAAATGCGCCCTACTCTTTTTTCATTTAGCCAGAACAATGCAATTCTTGCCGCTATGTTTTGCCTCATACAAGGCCGAATCTGCCGCATCGAAAAGCTCGTCGAAATCAGCCGTCTGAGCGAGGTCAGCGATACCCGCTGAAAAAGTCACGCTGAAATCACCTAACTCAGAAAACTGTTTGATTTTTTGAAATGCGGCGCGAATTTGCTCAAGCACATTTTTTGCAGTCGCCGCAGTAGTGCCCGGGAAGACCACCACAAACTCTTCCCCGCCATAACGTCCCACCACATCACTGCGCCGCAAACGTTGTTTGAGCAAACGTGACAAGGTTCTCAAAACTTGGTCCCCCACGGGGTGGCCATAAGTGTCATTAACGTTCTTGAAGTTATCGAGATCGAGCATAGCAAGGGACAACGGCACTTGGGTTCGACCTGCAATCGAAATCTCCGCCAACAGTTCTTCTTTAATTGCCGTGTGATTATACAAACCTGTCAGCCCATCTCGCATAATCAATACGCGCAAAGCGCGGTATCTCTCGGCTCTCGTAGCGAGTGCAGCGACCAAAAATTCTGGCGCGATTGGCTTGGTTAAAAAATCATCGGCACCGGCCTTTACCGCTTCGAGTTGCTTACCCAAGTCAGACTCACTTGATAAGAAAACGATAGGTACATCCAAATAGGAAGCGTCTTGGCGAATCAACTTGGTCAGCTCTACCCCATTACATCGCGGCATGTACACGTCCATCAGTATTAACTCGGGCCGGAAATTCGCAATTGCCGACAAAACTTCGGTTGGCTCGGCGAGCGCCTGCGCCCGCATTCCAGCGTCGCGCAAAATCGTAGCGTGAAAATTACCAGCTTCGGCATCATCATCAACAATCAGAATTCGGTAGCCTTTGGTTTGTCGGCGTGCGATAAGCGTATCGATCCGCTCTGTTAAGCCAACAATATCAACTGGTTTCGTGAAATAACCATCGCCCTGTGCACGCACAGATCGCAAACGGCTCTCAAACGAGCTGGAGTTCGAAATAAAAATAACTGCACAGTCCAGTTTGCCGGCGGTTTGCAACGCCTCAACTTTCTCCGCGCCGGCGAGGCGCCCTTCTGGAAAACACAAGTCAATTACCACGACATCGGGTGCTCTAGTTTTTAGTCCAGCCTCTAGCGCATTAAGCTGATTTACGCGAACGACTTCGTAACCAAAATGTTCTAGCTGCGTCGTGATTGCATCGGTCTGATTGGGGTCATCATCGACCAACATGACCAAGCGGTTCACGTCTGTCTCTGTTGATTTATCGTCTGGCAAAGGGCGTTTGGTTTCCGCCTCCTGACCATTGTCAGTTTTCGATTTTGGGGCAACCGAAGCAAACTCCAAATATGACATCACATCATGAACGAACTGATTGAGTTCCGCTTCGATAAAACTGGCACCCTTTATCAAAGGTTTTAATCGTCCTTCAAGCAAACGTGCTTGTGCCCCAACCTCTTGAAAACCGAAGGTACCAGCCGAACCCGCCATCGTATGCAATAGTCGATGTAAGAGCGTTAGCGCATCGGTATCGCTGGGGTTTTGCGAAAATTGATTTAACGCTGCTTCAATCTCCTTCAGCTTTGCAGGCAACTTTGCGGCAAACATCACCTCCAGCGCGTGCAGAGCCTTCTGTAGACTTTCTTCTTTATTACTCAATTAACTCACCTTATCCCACAATTCACGCACTTGCGTAGACAGCGACATGGGGTCAAATGGTTTTGCAATAACGCCGATTGCGCCAAGCGATTTGTAATAATCAAGTTCAGAAGATTGCACTTTTGCCGTCATAAAAATGACCGGCGTTGTTGCGCTACCTGGTAGCTTGCGCAAACCAGCTAGTGTGGTCGGGCCGTCCATATTCGGCATCATCACGTCCAACAACAAAAGGTCTGGTGCAAAACCGCCTTCAATGGCTGCCAAGGCTTCGGCGCCCGAACTGCAGGTTTGCAGGGTCAGGCCGCCAACCACCTCCAGCGCAATCTGAGCCACTGCCTGTATGTCTTGGTCATCTTCGACATAAAGGACGTTCGTTAGTGTTCCTGTTGACATAAATTTCCTAAGTTAGGACTGCGTTGTTTCACATGGCAGAGACAAAAAACCCTATGCGAACCTCAGATATTTGCGCGAAAAGACGATACCGTAAGCAAGATATAAACAGCCCAATGGCGACACGTGCTTCAATCAAAAAAACATTTAAAACCGATATTTCGCGCCCTCTGACAAAATAATTTTACTCTGGCACAACAATCCACGATAGTTCATTCTGAAAAATCGCTCCGCCAAACCAACAACTTGTTTTTTTTGAAACGAGATGTCACTTCAGCGAAAAATCCACGCGATTCGGCTTTCCTTTATCTTGTATCCCTTCGGCATTCAATTTCGGCGCAATCAAAAACATCCTTTCAGAACTCACTTCAGCTTCTTTTTGAAGATAGTCACGCACAGTATCCGCACGTTTTTGCGCCAACTCCCGCAAAAGTTCGTTTCCAATCTGGATGTTAGTTAGTAGCAATTCCATCATTTGCTCGGGCGGCAAGGTCTTTGCGATGCCGAGTGCGTTTCTTGGTTTGCTTATTTTCTCTGACTGATAAATTTCACTCAGATATTTCTGTCGATCCGCTTGGGCAACGACCAGTTCATTTAACAGCGCATTTCTATCGCTTTTTTGTACTTCGCGAAATTTTAGAGCGCGAACTTTTCGATCAAATATCTGCAGACGTAATGCGTCGCTATCTGTCTTCTCATCCGCCCTTCCCGTAATATCGAGCTTGAGCGCCGCGCGATTTTTCAAAGCTTTGGCTAGGCTATCTAATTTCGCTTTTGATTCTGCGCTGAGTTCGCTAGCACCATCCTGAAACTCCACGTAAGCGAGTTCTTCCCCGCCGCCAAAAAGTGAGCCTAGCAGCGCAAACGGTGAAGTGACCGCCTTCGTAATCAGATTCACAAAAACTTTAAAGATGATGCCCCCAACCGAAAACTGGGGATCAGAGAGGGAGCCCGATATAGGAAGATTAATAGAAATTCGACCATCGTTATCCTTCAGAAGGGCAACGGCTAACAACACGGGCAATCGAGTTGCATTCGGGTTATCGATACGTGCGCCAAAAGTAAGTTGGTCTAAAGTCACTTCATTCTCGGCACGCAGTTGCTCGCCCTCTAAGTGGTAACTAACTTGCACAGTTAATTTACCTTTCTCGATGCCGTAACCCGCGTACTTCGCCGCATACGGGCTTAAGCGAGTTAATTCGATGCCATTTGCACTGCCTTTCATGTCCAGAAAAATGGGCGAACTGAGAGGATTAACCGTACCCGAAACTTTAACTGGCGCGTCGCGGTCTAGCTTTGCCAAAAACTCTAGCGCCGCTGGTTGCGGCACATCCGATGCGATCGCGCCGATGCGCCCATTGATATCGGTTAAATTCGCGACGTAGTTGGGCTTAATAAAGTTATCAGTAAAATTAATATTGCCGCCTTTGAGGAGAATTTCGCCAATACGTATGCTTGGCTTTTTCGTCGTCAACGGTGAAACTGGTTGCGGCGTAATTGACGCAGTTTGATTGGTGACAGTGGCATCTGGCTGAGCGCCTGTAACATCTTGATCAGTTTTTTCTTCAGGTGCAGCGGATTGCGCCGCGCCCTGAAGATTTAAGACGCCCTTCTCGGACAAGACTAATTTTGCAAAAAAATCCTCAAAACTAAGCTTACCGATACTTAGACTACTTAAGGTATTCGGTGCGCCAGAAGCCTGCTCCGCACCACCGAAAGTGGCACTAATACGTTCAAACGAGATTGACTTCCATTCCAAGAAATCATCAACCTGACCCGTTTGCAGAAACTTAAAATCTTTTAGCTTCGCATTACCAGCAAACGACGATTGCAGTAACTCCTTGCTAGCCTCCTTGCCGAGTTCGCTGCTTCCACTCTTACTTTTTGCCGCTATGTTGAGGACATTTGATTTTCCTTTGATGTCAAGATTACCTCGTTGTATTTCCATCTTTAAAATGGGTGCTAAGTAAGGTGACAGCAGCGAGACCGGTAAGGCTTTACCTTCGATATCGATATTAAGCTTATTGAAGTTTTGGCTTGCGTTTGCGCTAACGACTAATCGCCCAAGCCGGTTCAGTTGCGCCGAAAAATCGATACGACTGTCCCCCGATAGTTCGCTATTGATCTGATCCACTTTTAACATCAGATTATCAACGCGGGCTTTCACGGTCGGACTCACAGTCACGTCGGCCAAGCTAAATGCCGCCGAGCTCACATTTACGTCGCGCAGATTGACACGCCACGGCTTCGCAGAAGCGGTCGACGTCGAGACTGTCGGCTTTAGTATGCTCATTAGCCCGATTGTTGCTTGTCCATCGCGGATGACATCCGCATGCAAACCGTTAAGAGTGAAGCCTTCGAGGTCTATTGATCGCTGCTCTAAATCTGCGCTCATCTTGTTCAGATCGAGCGCTTTAAACTGTAACTGCCCGCTCGCTTTTTGTTTCGGCGTTAACTTAAATTCCTTTACCTGTGCGCTGATGTCCGCGAATTTGAGCTTTCCATCAAGTCGGTTAATCATCATCTGCCATTGCGCTTCGCCTTCGAACTTAGCATTGGCAACGGGATTCAGATACGCTTGAAAATCACTGATGCGCATGCCTTCGCTTTTAAGATCAAGCATAAAATCTAAGCTGAGAGGATGAAACTCACCCGACAATTTTAGTTTCTGCTGCGTACCAAGTTCGGCACTCGTCGTGATCTGTGCAGGGCGTGCGTCTTGCTTGGAAGAGAGATTTTTAAGATTGACTTCAAGGTTTTGCACATCAATGACTTGACTGGGTTGCGCAAAAAAATCGTCACGCCAATGAATTTTTCCCTTGGTGACAGTCAAGTCACGGAGGAAAAAATTGACGTATTTTTTATCCTCTTTGGCGATGTCATTTGTTTGTGCAGTTTGAGCTGGCGCCTGCGATAGATTTTTTTTCGGCGCTAGTTTCGTCACATTGACGAGACCCTTTTTATCGATGTCTAGCCAAACCTCTGGCGATGTGACAGTTACGGTTTCAACTTCCCCCGACGCCGTCAATAGGTTTATCTGCTTTAATCTGACTGCAACAGCCTCTACGCTAAAAAGTGGTGCCGCAGCTTGATCTTGTATCGCGACTTGATCGACGCGAACATCACCACTCAAGAGAACTTCATTTGTTTTTTGCTTGCGGCTAAAAGTTAAATCGAGCTTGGTGCTGAGACGCGCCTTGTTTAAGGTGAATGGCAAAGCAATAGGCGAATACGCAAGGTATTCAGTCAAATCGAGGTCAGCCAAATCGATGGCTAGACTTGTGTCCAAATCATCCACAAATGGCTTGCTACGCGCCTTCAAAGAAAAGCGAGCGCCATCTATTTGGGCAGAAAATGCAGGCTGCACAAAGCTTTCTATCGCAGAGGGAAAATTAGAGACGAAAGGAAGCCCGATTTGTATGTTCTTTATAGCGATTTTTTTACCAACTGCATCGTCAGTGAAACGAACTTGGCTATCTTTTACTTGAATATTTGCAATAGAGAATCGTAAAGGCGCATCACTTTTTGGCGCTGATTCGAGCCGTTCAAGAATATCCGTATAGTTATAACGCGAAAAATTGCCCGCCGACGTGCGCACCAAGTGCATATCGACTTGATCGATCAAAATTTCATCGAGCACAAGCGCGCGGTGAAAAAGAGAGGAAAGCGATAAATTTACCGCCGCCTCCTTAATTTGGAGTGCAGGTGTTTTTCCATCCACTTCGTATAAGGTAATGGCGCTGAGCTTAGTGCGCAAGTTAAAGGGCGAAAAATGAATGGCACCTATATCTATCTTGCGGCCAATTTTTTCAGCAGCTTGGTTTGTGATTGTTTTTTGCAAGTACGAAGGTAAGAACGCCCAGCTTGCCAACGCAAAGATCACGAAAATAGCGAGAGCGACGAATGTGAATTTACGCGCTTGATTGACGTACGTTGATTTCTTCCACCGCGCAATCTTACTGGTCTGATCCGGGTCCAAATTTAGCTCCTTGCCTCATTCAATGCTGCTTGGCATTATCGCGCTCTTGTAATTTTATACAGTGAATTATTGTTAAATTTCTTACCAGAGACCTCTTTACAAAGTAGCGAGAGGCCAAAGTTTGCATCGAGAAGCGCAACTGTACAACTGTGCAGCGAGCACGGTAGCCGGAGTCACAGAAGAAAAATTGGCCGTGCAGTAACTAAGGAAGCTCTGATTAAGTGTAGCGAGCGGTCAAAGTTTGAATCGAGAAGC
>CAYPNW010000004.1:0-31073 GCA_964411965.1 uncultured Burkholderiaceae bacterium | reverse complement strand
CTTAACCAAGTAAGCCAAAGCCACATTTGCAACGAGTCATTTACCGCATTACAAATTGCGGTTTGGTAAGTCAAGGCATAACTCAATATTGTTGTAACTTGTTTTCAAAGGTGGAGCGGTGAAAAAAGCCGTTTCAGTGCCTAACCGGAGTGTAGATGTTTAGAATTTCCAATCACCATGTTTCAAGAATTACTGCAATTCTCTTACTTCTTGAATTCGGTATTTCTATTGCGGCTTGTTACGTGGGAACGTCTTTGCGTCTGCTTGGCACGAACGAGTCGCATGAGTCAATTAACCCACAATTTTTTCTTACCTCATGTGTCTTTGCGATCACCATACTTTTTAGCATGAGTGTGCTTGGAATGTATCAAATCAGTTTTCGCGATGGCATTCGGAATACTTTTCTTCGGTTAATGCCTTCGCTAGCACTGGCGCTGGTATTGGTTATTTTGGTTTTTTATTTGTTCCCTTCTTTGTATTTAGGTCGAGGCGTTGTCGGCTTGATTTTCATGGCCGTAACGATAGGAATACTTTTAGTACGTTTTGTTGTCTTTAAAACGACGGAATCTGGTCTATTAAAAACGCGAATTTTATTCTTAGGAACTGGCGCCTTGGCGCGAGAATGTCACCAACTTGCACTCAACAACGTTGACCATCACGAATTTGAAATTATTGGATTCATTGGCTTGGATGACGAAAAAGGAGTTGATCCAAATTTTGTACTTTCAAATTGTGAAGATATTGTTAGCTTAGTGAGAAAACACAATGCAAATGAAGTTGTTGTTGCTGTTCAAAATAGACGTAGTGGCCAGTTTCCTTTGCAAGAATTACTTGATTGTAAGTTGATGGGAGTTAGAGTCATTGACGCCGCAGCTTTCATCGAACGAGAAGCGTGTCAAATTAGCGTCAAATCCTTGCAGCCTGGCTGGCTAGTCTTCGGCGACGGCTTTGATCAAAGTTTTTTTAGAAAATTCGGAAAGTCAGTTTTCGATTCGGTGGTAAGCGCAGCTATATTTTTATGCACAATGCCCATCATGATTTTGACAGCAATCTTAATCTTTATTGAAGATCAAGGTCCCATTTTTTATCGACAAGAGCGAGTTGGTAAAGATGGTAAAACCTTCATGGTGCTTAAATTTCGAAGTATGGGGGTGAATGCGGAAAAATCCGGAACACCGCAGTGGGCAAGTAATAATGACCCGCGTACAACTAAAGTTGGCAAATTAATTCGAAAAGTAAGGATTGACGAGTTGCCGCAAATAATCAATGTGCTAAAAGGTGAAATGAGTTTTGTTGGCCCACGACCAGAACGTCCTTTCTTCGTTGATCAACTTGTTGCCGAAGTTCCTTTCTACAATCTACGTCACAGTATCAAACCAGGTATTACAGGAATGGCACAGGTTCGTTATGCATATGGCGCATCTATCGAAGATTCAATCCAAAAACTTCAATACGACCTCTACTATGTAAAGAATAATAGCCTGTTCCTTGATGTAATCATTTTGATCGAAACTGTACAGGTCGTGTTATTTGGAAAAGGTGCGAGATAAGTACTTGTGACTTCGATGCTTCACCAGTTTTTATACAAAATTGATGTGTTATTAATGGATCGTTCACAAAAAGGGCGACGCGAAATTTAAGTTGAAAGTCGAAGTAAATGCTCACCAGTATTGTGTCTTGGAGTTATGCCATTTCAGTTATGGCATTTACCATCTTGTTCTTGCTGATTGCCACCGTGTGGCGCCAGCGTCCGCTTAGCAACAAGATTGCCTTAGCTAGTCTTCTCACACTTGTTTGGGCAATCGCGGTAATACTTCACGTCGAACTTCAATGGACTTCCTCGATTTGGGTCGCATCGCTTGAACTTATTCGAAGTGCCGCATGGATTGCCCTTTTATTTGAGCTTGTAAGGCCCATTATGGGTGGCGATTTTAGTCTTAGTGATTCTGTCAAAAACCGATTGGTTTTGTACAAGTCGGCTGTATTTTTATTTCTTGCGATACAGGTGGCTTGTAGCTTGCTGAGCGGATTTCATAGCCCAGAAGGAAGTCTCCTAACTCTCCCGTTTCAAATGTTGATCGGCCCCGAAGCCAAAATTGCGAATGCGGTGGTTGGTATGCTCTTGGTCGAACAATACTTTCGAAACACGAATGAAAAAGGACGTTGGGGAATTAAATTTGCCTGTCTTGGTATTGGAGGACTTTTTGCTTATGACTTTTATCTTTACAGCGACGCGCTCTTATTTCAAAAAATAAACCCAGAGATTTGGGCAGCACGTGGCGTGGTTGATGCGCTGACTGTTCCTCTTATTGCTGTATCGCTCGCGAGGAATCCAAAGTGGTCCCAAGGTTTAATCGTTTCTCGACGCGTACTTTTCCATTCCGCCACCCTGTTTGGCGCCGCATTTTATTTATTGGCGATGGCAGCGGCGGGATACTATCTCCGGTACTTTGGAGGTAGTTGGGGTACCGCAATGCAGGTCGCTTTTCTCTTCGGCGCCTTAATTTTGCTGCTTGTTTTGCTCTTTTCTGGATCGGTTCGTTCCTGGTTGCGGGTATTCATTAGCAAACATTTTTATAGCTATAACTATGATTACCGAGAAGAATGGATGAAATTTACGCGCACATTCACAATCCAAGACAAGGAGTTGCAAGAACGTGCAATACAAGCGTTAGCGGAATTAGTGGAAAGCCCAGCAGGTGTGCTTTTTATTCGAAAAGAAACCGGATATTGTGTCCCAGTAAAGCATTGGAACATGCCGACAAGTGAGGCATCTGAATCGTCGACAAGCCCTTTTTGCCGCCTCCTGGAGGAGAAGCAGTGGGTAGTCGATTTGCAAAATCTTGATGGCCAAGCAGATATTTATGAAAATATCGCAATTCCATCTTGGATCCAAAAGTATCCCCGCGCTTGGTTGGTGCTTCCGCTTGTTTTGCACGGGAAGCTCTTTGGTTTCATTGTCTTAGCGCAGCCAAGGAGTGCGGTGAGATTAAACTGGGAAGTGTTGGATTTGTTGAAAATAGCTGGCAGCCAAGCTGCCAGCTATTTAGCGCAGCAAGAATCGGCAAATGAGTTATTGGTGGCGAAGCAATTCGATTCTTTCAATCGAATGTCGACGTTTATGGTTCATGATCTTAAAAATTTAGTTTCCCAATTGTCCCTTCTATTAACTAACGCTGAGAAGCATAGACATAATCCCGAGTTCCAAAAGGACATGATAGAAACAATTGATAATTCGGTTCAAAAAATGAAATATTTGTTGCAGAAATTAGGCCGAGGCGTCAATGCAGAACAAAGTACAAGAATCGATTTAGTCGAGTTATTGAAAGAAACAGTTGAATCAAAATCTCCTTATGAACCTAAACCGACATTGAAAATAGCGCAGGGAAACACATTTGTAAAAGCGAACCGCGAGCGCTTAGAGCGCGTCATTGGACACATCATACAAAACGCGATTGACGCGACGCCGCGAAACGGCGAGGTTAGAATTTCGCTTGAATGTAATGGCACTTTTGCATTGGTTAAGGTGAGTGATACCGGTATTGGAATGACTGAAGATTTTATTAAAACGAAGCTATTTACACCTTTCGTTTCGACCAAACCAGCAGGAATGGGAATTGGCGTCTTCGAAACTAGAGAATATATTGAACAACTTGGTGGTCAATTAAAGGTCGAAAGTGGGCTCAGTGTTGGAACTAGCTTTGAAATTTTTATTCCCGCCGACGAAATGGAAAAATTGTCTGCGTAGAAAACTTTAGACTCGCTAGAGTCACAAAAATATGATGAAGGTGTGCCGTGAATCCAGAGAAAAAGAAACTGTTGATTATTGAAGATGATCTTGGATTGCAAAAACAACTTAAATGGAGTTTAGACAGTTACGATGTTCAAGTTGCGGGAGATCGCGAAACTGCGTTGGCAATGGTAAGGCGCTTTGAACCTGCAGTGGTGACGATGGACTTGGGCTTGCCGCCCGATCCTGATGGCGCGACAGAAGGGTTTGCGATCCTTCAGCAGATTTTGTCATTGGCGCCGGACACAAAGATCATTGTCCTTTCAGGAAATCAGGATCGATCAAACGCAGTTAAGGCGATTGCGATGGGCGCTTATGACTTCCATCAGAAACCCTGCGAGCCAGAAATTCTAGGCTTGGTTATACAACGCGCTTTTGTTTTGCAAGAGCTGTTGCAAGATAATCGCCGTATGATGCAGCAGCAAACAGCTTCGCCACTTTCTGGTTTGATTACGCGTGATACAGGAATGCTAAAAGTCTGTCGTAACATCGAGAAAGTTGCGCCGTCGTCGGCATCGGTCATGTTGCTGGGTGATAGCGGAACAGGCAAAGAAGTCTTAGCTCGAGCTTTACACCAATTGAGCCCGCGTGCAGAAAAACGATTTATGGCAATCAATTGCGCTGCCATTCCAGAAAATTTATTGGAAAGCGAATTATTTGGTTATGAAAAAGGCGCATTTACGGGAGCTGTGAAGCAAAACCTTGGAAAAATCGAACTTGCAAATGAGGGTACTTTTTTCCTTGATGAAGTTGGTGACTTGCCGATGGCGTTGCAAGCCAAACTGCTCCGTTTTTTGCAGGAGCGCGTCGTTGAACGCATTGGTGGTCACAAAGAAATTCCAGTTGACGTGCGGATCGTTTGTGCTACACACCGCAATTTGAAAGAGCTTGCAAGCACGGGGAAGTTTCGTGAAGATTTGTTCTATCGCTTGAGTGAGATTGTTATCTCTATTCCACCCTTATCCGAACGCATTGGTGACGCAGCGCTTTTGGCGCACCATTTTAAAAACAAATTTAATGCGAAAGAAGGGCGCCCAGGACTTAGTTTTAGTACCGAAGCGCTAGCATTGATTGAAAATCATCCTTGGCCAGGCAATGTCCGTGAAATGGAAAACTGCATCAAGCGGGCTGTCATTATGGCAGACGGCCCCCAAATCAATCCTGATGACTTAGGACTTACTACGGAGAACACCGAAGAATCACCTATTAACTTGCGGCAGATTCGTGATGAGGCAGAACATAAAGCGGTTGTAAGGGCATTGGCTCGCGTTGACGGAAATATTGTGAAGGCAGCAGAGCTTCTCGGCATAAGTCGGCCAACTTTATACGATTTGATGAATCGCCACGGAATGAAATAGTCGTTTGTGACCACGCTCCTTCCAAAATGCTTAATCTCATTCATAAATTTGTTTTACGAAGTGCTGCAATCCACCCAGGCGCACCTGCGGTCAGATATCAAAACATTACTTTGACCTACAGCGAATTGGCAAACGAAATTAATCAATGGGGTCAATTTTTGATTTCAGTAGGGCTGCAACGTAACGACAGGATCGCGATTTATTTAGAGAAGCGGATCGAAACGGTCATAGCAATATTTTCTTCTTCTCTTGCTTCAACCGCTTTTGTACCCGTCAATCCGCTCCTCAAGGCAGATCAGGTTGAATACATTCTGAACGATTGCGGCGCAAGACTTTTGGTCACCTCTGTTTCTCGTTGGCATAGCATCAAAGCAAGTCTTGAGCATTGTCCGCGTTTAAAAATGGTGATTCTGGTCGACGGTGATGGTGAAACGGCGGAGCGGTTCGCATATCGAGTTGTCGAATTAAATCAAATCAGATTAGCGCAAACTTGGCAGAAAACTTGCCAAGAAGTCGAATGCATAGAGTCTGATATGGCCGCCATTTTGTATACGTCGGGAAGTACGGGAAAACCGAAGGGCGTTGTACTTTCTCATCGCAATTTAATTGCCGGTGCATTAGCAGTTTCAGAATACTTAGAAAATACCTCGAGTGATCGGATCTTAGCCGTACTTCCTTTAAGTTTTGATTATGGCTTAAACCAAGTAATGACTGCGATGAACGTCGGAGCAACAGTCGTCCTAGCGAATTACTTGGTACCGAACGACATCTGTCGCTTAGTAGAAAGAGAGAAGATTACTGGGTTGGCAGCAGTCCCGCCGCTTTGGCACCAGCTTGTTGAGCGGCGTTGGTCAACAAATTTAAGCCTTCGGTACATTACAAATTCAGGTGGAGCCGTGCACCGCCCCTTGCTTGATAAATTGAAAGTCACCTTTCCATCTGCAAAGATATTTTTAATGTATGGGTTAACTGAGGCTTTTCGTTCCACGTATTTGCCGCCAGAGCAGATTGATTTACGCCCAGATTCAATTGGTAAAGCAATTCCGGGAGAGGAGATTTTTGTTGTCAACTCCAATGGGACATTGTGTGTTGCTGATGAGGTTGGTGAACTTGTGCATCGAGGCTCGCTTGTTTCCAAGGGATACTGGAATGCGCCTGAAAAAACCAAGGAGCGATTTCGCCCCTTGCCTTTCGCAGTTTCTGAAATTTGCACGACGGAACTTGCAGTATGGTCGGGCGATAAAGTTCGCAAAGACGCTGAGGGTTATTTGTACTTTGTAGGACGAGATGATGAAATGATCAAAGTTTCCGGATATAGGATTAGTCCGACCGAAATAGAAGAGATTGTTTGTCAGATTGAAGGTATTCTTGAAGTTGCGGCCTTCGGTGTCGAAAATATAGAGCTTGGTCAAAGTGTTGCGCTGGCCTTGCATTGTCGGAAGAAGTCTCAAGACACCATTGAAAAAATTCGTTCGGAGTGCAAATTACGTTTGCCAAATTACATGCAACCGGAAATTATTGAGGTTTTTCATGAGCCTCTACCTCGAAACGGAAATGGAAAAATCGACAGAAAAAAATTGCAAACGGATTTGAACTCAATTTCAACGTCAACGTAATGGAAATTCGCTGCAACACCATCCCGCGTCAATCGAAAAATGCAACTATGAGAAATAGAAAAGTCTTTACATTTTTACCGGCCGATAAACTCATTCTGTGGTTCAAATGAAAAACTCAACGCAAATTTTTCAGCACGCTTTTAAATTGAAGGACGGATGTTTGTGTGTCGGCGATGTCCCTGTGACTCGCCTAGCGCAGCGCGTTGGAAACACACCCTTCTACGCCTACGACCGCTCATTGATAACACAGAAAGTTGAGTCGTTGCGCTCAATAATGCCGATTGACCTTCGCCTACATTATTCGATTAAAGCAAATCCGATGTCTGCCGTCGTTCAACATATGGCGCGACTTGTTGATGGCCTTGATGTCGCATCATCTGGCGAGTTAAAAATTGCTTTAGAAACCGAGATGGCCGTGGAGCAAATAAGCTTTGCTGGGCCAGGAAAAACTGACGAAGATCTCGCTAAAGCGATAGCGTCGGAAGTCGTCATACATATTGAATCTCGGTCAGAGTTGGAGCGGGCGCATGGGATTGGCTTAAAGCATGGTATTCGCCCTATCATTAGCTTACGGGTCAACCCAGATTTTGAGTTGCGGTCATCTGGTATGAAAATGGGAGGTGGAGCTAAACCTTTCGGAATTGACGCGGAACTTATTCCCGGAATTTTGCGCGAGCTTCGTGCCATGGATATTCAATTTCATGGATTTCAAATTTTTTGTGGTTCGCAGAATTTGAGCTGCACATCGATAATCGATGCGCAGCAGAAGATTTTTGAGCTAGCAATTCGACTTTCTGAACACGCTCCTACTGCCCCACATCTTTTCAATATTGGGGGAGGTTTCGGTATTCCTTATTTTCCGAGTGAAAAACCTTTGGAAATCAAACCTATCGCAGACTATTTGCATGACGCACTTTTCAACCTTAAAGTAAGGCTACCAAGTACGAATGTGGCAATTGAGTCTGGTCGCTATCTTGTAGGAGAAGCTGGTGTCTATATTGCCAAAATCATCGACAAAAAAGCATCGCGTGGGCAAACTTTTTTGATCACGGATGGTGGTATGCATCATCACTTAGCCGTCACAGGTAATTTAGGTCAAGTATTACGAAAAAATTATCCAGTTGCGATCGCAAATAAGATGTTAGATCACGATAAAGAAGTCGTAAGTATCGTGGGGCCACTCTGTACTCCGCTCGACGTTTTAGCGGAAAAAGTGGAATTGCCTATCGCCGAAGTTGGTGATTTTGTTGCCATCTTCCAATCTGGCGCCTATGGTTTAACTGCAAGTCCAGTAAATTTTTTGAGCCATGAACGTGCTTCTGAAATACTTGTTTAGTTCGGACTCGTGTTGAGTACCTTAGGAAAACACAGACGAATGATTTTTAAATTTTTATTGCCCATTTACGTAATTTTTTGAGGATGCAGGAATGATTTTTAACCCCATAAATATTGCTAGGCTATCTTTCGCCCTTGTTTTCTTAAAACTATCCACGGCCTTTGCTGCAGATGATTTCGTTTCCGTCGTGAAAGCCGTAAAGCCCGCGGTTGTCGCGATTGGCACATTTCAAAAGACCCGAACGCCCGCAGTAAGCTTCAATGGGACTGGGTTCGTCGTTGGTGACGGGCTAACGGTGATTACCAATGCCCATGTAGTGAAAGGCGCAAGAACGTTAGAGCTTGATGAGACGCTCGTGGTTTTAGCAGGTAAGGGGGAGCCGTCGGAATTTAGGCGTGCCTCAGTTATTGCTGTAGACAATGAACATGACTTGGCGCAATTGCGCATTTCAGGAAACCCTTTGCCGACGTTGTTGCTTGGAGACAGCAGTCAGGTTTCTGAAGGGCAGGCCATTGCGTTCACAGGTTTCCCATTGGCAATTGGGCTCGGATTCCATCATGCTACGCACCGTGGGTACCTCGCATCAATTACACCCATCGCAAAGCCAGCGCTGGATTCAAATCGCTTGGATCCTAAGGTGGTCGCACAATTAAGGCGCACGTCATTTGAGATTTTTCAACTTGATGCGACGGCTTACCCCGGTAATAGCGGAAGCCCAGTCTACGACCCAATTACCGGTACCGTTATTGGCGTGATTAATATGGTTTTTATCAAAGGACTTAAGGAGACAGCAATTACTAATCCAAGCGGGATCAGTTATGCGATTCCCGTCAATTTTGTTCACGACCTTCTCAATCGGAAATTAAACTGAAGTCTGGATGTCTCTCTATGATTTACGCAAACGATCGAAAATGAATGAAGCTGTAGGCTTGTGGTATTTTCTGCAAGCTGATATATTGTTGCAATAACATCATCAAAAATGGAATTACTATGAGTACTGTAGGCGTCGTCGGATTGGGCTATGTTGGTATGCCGTTAGCGGTTGAGTTTGGGAAAAAAACCAGAACATTAGGTTTTGACCTCTCGGAAAAGAAAGTAGCGAGCTACAAGGCGTTCGTCGATCCTACTGGTGAACTGTCGACCGAAGAATTGAAACAAGCTCAATTTTTGACTGTGAGTAATGATCCTAGTTGCTTAAACGAAGCTGATTTCGTAGTCGTTGCGGTACCTACCCCAGTCGATCTTGCACATAATCCGGACTTTACTCCTTTGATTGGTGCAAGTGAGACAGTTGGCAAATTCATGAAACGCGGCGCGATTGTTATTTATGAGTCCACCGTTTATCCAGGGGCGACAGAAGAAATCTGTATTCCGGTATTGGAAAAATTTTCTGGTCTTAAATGGAAAACTGATTTTCATGTCGGATTTTCACCTGAACGAATCAATCCAGGCGATAAAGAGCACACACTAACCACAATCTTAAAAATTGTTTCCGGTGACGATGCGGAGACGCTAGAGAAGATTGCCAATCTTTATGAGGGCATTATTAAAGCGGGCGTGCATAGAGCAACCAGTATCAAAGTTGCAGAAGCAGCTAAGGTCATTGAAAACACCCAACGTGACTTGAATATTGCGTTGATGAATGAACTCGCGATTATCTTCGATATGATCGGAATCGATACGCTGGAAGTATTGCAGGCCGCTGGTACAAAGTGGAATTTCTTAAATTTCCGCCCCGGCTTAGTTGGCGGACATTGCATCGGCGTGGATCCCTATTACTTAACTCACAAGGCTGACATGCTTGGTTATCATCCGCAAGTGATACTTGCAGGGCGGCGCATCAATGATGGCATGGCGAAATTTGTAGCTGAGAAAGTCGTGAAAGAAATCATCAAAGCAGGGCACCATGTTAAAGGATGTGTGGTCAATGTTTTGGGACTTACTTTCAAGGAAAATTGTCCTGATTTACGCAATTCAAAAGTTGCTGACATGATTTTTGAATTGCAATCTTATGGCGTAGATGTGCATGTGCACGATCCGCTCGCGGATGCTGAAGAGGCTCAACATGAGTATAAATTGCACCTCGAGTCTTGGGATGAGCTTCCACGTGCGACGGTTCTCATCGCTGCTGTCTCACACCAAGAACTCATGCAACGTTCACTCAGCGATTACCAAACAAAAGCATTAAGTAACGCATGTTTTGTCGACATTAAATCAAAGTTTGATCCCAAAGAATTGGCTGAAGCAGGTTTTAACGTTTGGCGCTTATAAAATAAAAATTGGTCAAACATGAAAAACTACCAAGACACACTGACATATTTAAAAGCGAATCAAGCGACTTGGGCCGTTACTGGCGTAGCCGGTTTCATCGGTTCAAATCTACTCGAAATGCTATTGAGGTTGGATCAAAAGGTAATTGGACTTGATAATTTTTCAACAGGTTATCAACACAATTTAGATCAGGTAAGAGAGATCGTCGGTGTAGCCGCTTGGAAAAATTTCACGTTTATCGAAGGGGATATTACACGTTTAAGCGATTGCGAAGCGGTTTGCGCGGGTGTCGACTATGTATTGCATCACGCTGCACTGGGTTCAGTGCCAAGGTCTATTGAAGATCCAATTTTGGCGAATGAAAGCAACGTCACTGGATTTTTAAAGATACTAACAGCTGCACGTGACGCAGGGGTAAAGCGTATTGTCTATGCAGCCTCAAGTTCAACGTATGGCGATCATCCTGGTTTGCCCAAAATTGAGTCGGTGATTGGAAATCCATTATCACCTTATGCCGTGACAAAGTATGTCAACGAATTGTACGCAGATGTCTTTTCGCGTTGCTATGGTGTGAATTCAATTGGCCTTCGTTATTTCAATGTCTTTGGACCACGTCAAGACCCTGATGGCGCTTATGCGGCTGTGATACCGCAATGGGTCGCTGCATTGATACGAAATCAGGATTTGCTTATTAATGGCGATGGCGAGACAACGCGAGATTTCTGTTACATAGATAACGTCGTGCAGGCAAATTTACTTGCGGCGCTTGTTGACGAAGAATCTGCTGTTAATCAGATTTACAATGTTGCGCTTAATGATTCAACAAGCCTTAATGAATTATACGAAATGATGAAAGCAAATTTGCTCGACTCTTTCCCTCATTTGAACACACATCAAGCCAAATACCGAGAATTTAGAGCGGGGGACGTGCGTCATTCAAAAGCCGATATTAGTAAAGCGCAGAGACTCTTAAATTACTTACCAACACATACGGTTGAGCGCGGATTGGCGGCGGCAATGGACTGGTATAAGACCGATCTAAAATCACGCTAGGTGAATGCGTTTTTTTGGCGTGTTTCTTTTATTGTTTGATCCTCAGGCGCTTAAACTAGAATGAAATGCGTACGGCCATATAAAAGCTTAAAAGAGTTGCCGGAGATTTACGCGAGCTTATTCCAGTCACAAAAGAACAAGGATGATATTTTTTCGAATTTCTATTGGTTCGAAAATTTATTTGGCACAGTGTTTCGTGACTCTGAACTGATTTTGATGGGCGTCGAGAGAGTTGACGGAACGCAAGCCTTTGCGCTCTTACCGTTGGTTGTACAGGACGCCCCAAGCAAATTGAAAATTGCTAGCTTGCATGCTGCGGCAAATTATTACACATCACATTTTGCGCCCATTGAAAGCGCCGATGAGTTAGAACAAAAAGAAGATGCGTTTTTACTGGTTAGGGCAATTACCGAAAACGATCGACAGTTTTCTTACATTGATCTACGTCCGATGGATATCGCATCTTCCCAGTTTACTGAATTAATTCACGAGTTAAGCAGCACTGATTGGCCTGTTCAAAAATTTTTCTGTTTTGGTAATTGGTATCTCGACGTCAAGGGGCGAACATTTTCTGAGTATTTCCAAACGCTGCCATCACAACTCCAGAATACGATTAAACGGAAAGGCAAACAACTCACAAAAAATAAGGCACTGCGAATAGAAATTATCCAAGATTCTCTTGGAGTTTTTGATGTAATTTCCGCTTATCAGAAAGTTTACGAGCAAAGCTGGAAGCAAAAAGAGCCACATCCCGCATTTATCGAAGGATTAATTCGTGGCGCTGCTGAGAAAAAATGGTTGCGCTTAGGCATTGCTTATCTAAACGAAGAACCCGTGGCCGCACAGATTTGGTTGGTTTATTCAAGCGTTGCGTACATTTACAAACTGGCTTATGTCGAGGCGTACTCTAGTAGTTCCGTCGGTACAGTTCTTACTGCAAATTTGATGGAATATGTGATCGACGTTGATAAAGTGAACCAGGTGGATTATCTCACTGGTGATGATGAATATAAGAAAGATTGGATGTCTCATCGACGTGAGATGTGGGGCTTACGCGCATACAATCTGCGCTCTCTAGGGGGGCTTTGCGGATATATTCATTTTCGCCTCGGTCAAATTTTTCGAAAATTTTGGCGATGACAAAAAGAATCCGCCAACGTTTGGGAATGTGATGTTGAGTAATTAGTGCTGGTTTAAAGTATGAACTTGGGTAGACAATAATAATTAGGTTAGATTTTCAGAACATCAAATAGGAAGTGAAATGAAAAATAGACGCGTCATTTTTATACACATTTTATTGCTGCTGTGCGTAGCTTTGAATGGATGTGGGAAATCACAATCGACAGAAAAATTGCTTGCGGAGGCGCGCCAATACAAGCAAAAAGGTGATAACAAGGCCGCGATAATTCAACTGAAAAACGCGCTTCAAAAGGATCCAGAAAACAAGGATGCAAGGTTTTTGCTAGGTGAAATATATAACGATTTTGGTGACCCAGTTTCTGCAGAAAAAGAGGTGCGCAAAGCGATTAGTTTAGGAATTCCTCCAACAGTCGCTTTGCCCGCATTGACAAAAGCACTTTTGAGCCAAAATCAATTTCAAAAAGTCCTAGACGAGCTTGGAACCGATGCGCGTTCGACGACCGAACCAGAAATGATGATCCTGCGTGGAAATGCTTTTCTTGGTTTAGAAAAAAAATTGGAAGCCAAGGACAGTTTTGAATCAATCCTTAAACTTCGCCCGGATTTTGCTCCCGCGTTGTTAGGCTTGGCTCGAGTAGCTATCGCAGAGCGAAATATTGGCGACGCGAACCGGTTTACTGAACAAGCAGTCCTAAAAAACCCAACTAACGCGGAAGCATGGCTATTTAAGGGCGATCTCTTACGTGTGCAAGGTGACCAAGACGGGGCGCTAAAAGCCTATGCAGAAACGACGAGAATTGACCCAACTAATTCAGCGGCGTTATTGGTAAAAGCAAATTTAGAAATTGGCATGAAAAAATTTGCAGAAGCAAAAGCGGACATCGATGCAGCGAAAAAATTAGCGACAAATCAAGTCCTTGCATTATATAGCCAAGCATTATTGGAATATGGTCAAAACAACTTTAAGGCGTCACTGGAATCTTTACAGCAAGTGGAAAAATATGCACCAGATTTTATGCCTGCCGTTTTATTGTCGGGAGCGGTGCAGTTTTCTTTGGGTTCAACCAAGCAGGCGGAACAGTATTTACGGAAGTATTTGGATAGTAATCCAAGAAACATCTATGCGAAGAAGCTGTTGGTGGGAACCTTGCTAAAAACTTCGCAGGCGGAGCAAGCGATCACTGTGTTGGAGCCAATTTTAAAAGCTGGTTCGGACGATAGCCAAATTTATGCACTTGCAGGTGACGCGTACCTGAAGCTGAAAAACTTTAATAAGGCAACTGAGTATTATGAAAAAGCGAATACTTTATCTCCAAACACGGCTGAATATCATACGGCGCTAGGATTAAGTAAGGTCGGACAAGGCAATTCAGCAAGTGCAATTGCGGAGTTGGAGAAAGCAAGCGATTTAGATCCAAAGTCTACGCGCGCCGGAATTCTTTTAATCATGACGCAATTGAAGCTGAAAGAATACGATAAGGCGTTGGCGATTGCAAAGGCGACGGAAAAGGAACAACCTGACAATCCTCTTATTCACAATTTAAAGGGTGGCATTTACTTAACTAAAAAAGATATGGCAAATGCGCGGGTGAGTTTTGAAAAAGCGGTCTCATTACAAGCGAATTATTTTCCTGCGATTGCTAACCTTGCGCGTTTGGATGTTCAGGAAAAGAAACCAGATGTCGCAAAGAAGAGATTAGAAGCGGCGTTAGAAAAAGACAAGAAGAATGTCCAATTAATCACGGCTTTAGCCAATTTAGCTGTGTTTCAAAAAAACGATACAGAAGCTAGAGTTTGGTACGAGCGCGCAGCAAACGAGAACCCTGATTCTCTCCAAGCAGCTCAGCTACTCGCTCAGCATTATTTAAAGATAGCTGAAAAGGATAAGGCTTTGGTATTTACGAAAAAGGCCCAGGCTTCAAATCCGACTTCACCAGGTTTTATGGAGCTACTCGCCCGCGTTCAACTTAGTGTTTCTGATAAAGCTGGCGCATTGGAGAGTTATACGAAGTTCGCCGCAATGCAGCCAGAGTCTGCTCCAGCTCAATTTAAAGTGGCTAGCACGTTGATGTCCATGGGTAATGAAACGGAAGCGATAGACGCCTTGAAGAAAACTTTGCGAATCGACGCGAAATTCCTGGACGCACAATTAGCACTCTCGACCATTTATGCGAAAAAAGGCAATTTCGACGAAGCATTGATTTTAAGTCGCCAAATTCAAACGCAGTACGAAAAATCACCATTAGGATTCGTGCAAGAAGGCGACATTTTTCTTTTGCAGAAGAAAAATGCACAGGCGATTCAATCGTATGAGCGAGCATTGAAACTTGCCAAGTTTGGGCAAATTGTTACCAAGCTTCACAACGCAATGATATTGGATGGCAAAACGAAAGATGCAGATGCCAGAATCAATTTGTGGCTAAAAGAAAACCCAAAAGACAACGCGACGAAAATGTATTTTGGAATGTATTTGCTCAGCACTGAAAGCAATAAGAAGGCAGGTATCGATCAACTGACTCAGATACTCAATACTGAGCCGGAGAATGTTGTCGTATTAAACAACCTAGCATGGGCATTGGGTGAGGCAAAGGATAAAAAGGCGATTGACTATGCGGAAAAAGCAAATAAGATTGCGCCAAATAATGCGGCAATTATGGACACTTTGGGATGGATCATGGTTGAACAAGGTGATACTGCAAAGGGCGCTGCAATAATCAAACAGGCATTACAAATTGCGCCCGAGTCCCTCGATATTCGCTACCATAATGCAGTTGCTATGTTTAAGTTGGGCGATAAAGACAAGGCGCGCAAAGAGTTCGAGCAGATTCTGGCTAAGGACAGCAATTATTCGAAAGCGAATGAAATCAAGGCACTTTTGAAATAAATGGTTTTTCTTGTTTGAACTTTCTATTTACAAAAGTGATCTTGGCACTGTTAAATTGAATTCTCATTAGTGACGCACATTGAGTCATTTCTTTAACGGCGATGCCGATCAAATTTGGCTCATTCGGTTATCTGAAAAAATTAGCAGAAAATTTCAGCTCGCTCCTAAAACGACAAATTCTCGTCACCGTAACCCAATAAAAAAACCCCGCATTTCGAAAAAGGCGGGGTTTGTCAGCGGTCTGGCATCAACTTCGTTGATGCTTTTTTTATGTTCTAAATATTTTTTAGAAGAAACTTTGCGGAATGACGAGAATATCGCCTGGGCGCACTGGAACATTTGCGGAGATATCGCCATCTTTAATTAAGTCGCTAAGGCGGACATTCAATTTTTGCTGCTTGCCATCAACGACGCGAATGATGTTGGCCTTGTTTCCCGAAGCAAATTCGGTAATTCCTCCAACCGCAATGAGTACATCCATAAGAGACATGCCTTGACGATAGGCTAGCGCCTGAGGTTTCGCTGCTTGACCAATCACGCGAATCTGTTCGCCATAAGGACCAGAAAACGCCGTGACGATTACTGTCACTACAGGTTGCTGAATGAACTTGGCTAACGCTTTTTCAATGTCGCGGGCGAGTTCGGTTGAGGTCTTACCAATTGCAACCACGTCCTCGACCAATGGCGTTGTGATTTTACCGTCGGGACGAACTGAGATTGACATTGACACTTCAGGATTGCGCCAAACGATGACGTTAACAGTGTCGCCTGGTCCAATTAAATAGTCATGGGTTGGTAACTGCGTCGCCGCAGTCGGTGCAGCAAAATCAGATGTGGATGCGCACCCGGATAGGCCGATCAAAATTGCGATTTGTCCAGCGATAGGGGCGATTATTTTGAGTTTAGTCAGGAGCGTTTTCACGTTTTATCCTCTTTGAATGTTGTACGCAGTTAATTCGAAAGTTAAAGCTTTGGTATTGATCGTAATTCCCGATGAAACATAATCTGGATAGCGAATTGTTCGAGAGGCATTCTGTTCCTAACTTGATGCACATAATCGCTCAAAAAATTATATTTTGCATAATGAGTATAGTACAACGTTAAGATAAAAAAAGATCAAATCGATGATTCTGAGGCATGATTTTTTTGTTCAAAGGTTTTCTACGTTGCAGTTGCCACATATCGAAAAAAATATTTTAACTGTACAATCCAAATTGTAATTTTTGCACTAATTTGATATTATATAGGTCTTGCACTTAGCCTGTGAAAATATTTCATGGTGCTTCGGAACGAACAAAGTAAATGGAGATTTGTACGAAATGGAGGAGCTTCTTACGCAGTTGAAATCCCTTATACGTGGGGGGTGGAAGTATCGCTGGTACGCACTTGCTATTGCGTGGGTGTTTTCACTCGCTGGATTTGTGGTTGTCTATAAATTGCCGGACAATTTTCAAGCATCAGCTCGTGTTTTTGTTGATACACAGAGTATGCTTAAGCCACTCTTGGCGGGCATGACTAATGTTCCCAATGTGGAGCAGCAAGTGTCGATTATGAGTAGGACTTTATTGAGTAAGCCAAATGTCGAACGCGTTATGCGTATGGTTGACCTTGATATCAAGGCTGGAACTGGTAAGGACAAGGAGCGTTTAATCGAAGAGCTAGTTTCGAAAATCAAAATCGGCGGAACGGTACAAAACGATATCTACACGTTAACGTATAACGATGAAAATCCGAAATTAGCGAAAGATGTTGTTCAGGCTTTATTAACTATTTTTGTTGAAGGCAGTTTTGGCGATAAAAAGCAGGATTCAACAAAAGCGGTTGTTTTCATTGATGGGCAGATCAAGAATTACGAAGAGAAGCTGATCGCCGCTGAGAATGCGCTGAAAGAGTTTAAGGTAAAGAATCTCAATCTTTTGCCGCGACCAGGTAGTGATTCAGGGTCCAAATTGCAAGAAATTTCCGATAACTTAAATCAAGCACGACTTGAGTTATCTGAGGCAGAACAAGCCCGTGAATCGATTCGTCGTCAGATACTTGCAACCGAGAATAGTTTGCGTTCTAGCGCTCCGACGGTGGTGGCGAATCCCGAAATTGATGGGCGTATTCAAGCTTTGACAAAAAACCTTGATGCACTGCGACTTCAGTTTACTGAGCAGCATCCCGACATACTCTCGACTAAACGCTTGATTGCCCAGCTTGAAGCAAAAAAGCAAGAAGAATCAAAAGTACGGATTGCTGATCCAGAGGCCGCAAATGCAAATCCGGTTATGCAGCAACTACGAATATCACTTTCTGTTGCTGAGGCGCGCGTAGCTTCTATGCGTGCGCGAGTTGATGAGTACTCTAACCGAAGTGCACGCCTCAGAGCGTTGAGCGTCGCGGCACCTGAAATCGAAACACAGCTTTCACAGCTTAATCGTGACTATCAAATCAACAAAGAAAACTATGAGAAATTAGTGGCTAGCCGTGAGTCCGCAAAATTGTCGGGCGATCTCAATACGACAACCGAAATGCTGACATTTCGAGTTGTCGATCCCCCATCTGTTCCGTTGATACCCGCAGGACCAAATAGGGTGCGACTATTCTCCCTGTTATTTGTTTTGGCTATCGTTTTTGGTGTTGCAGGGGCGATTTTGATGAGTAAAATTCGTCCGACTTTTTTAAGTCATGTCGATTTGTTGGAAATGACAGGGTTACCAATTTTGGGTACCGTTTCAATGAAGTGGACCGACGCCGAATTAAAGCGCCAACGCAGAAGCGCAATCGGGTTTTCTTTTTCCGGTTTTGTGTTGTTGCTTTTTTTCGGTGCAGTGACAACCTTAATGTATTTGCGGTGATTACTGCCTGAAAAGGTGCAAGCGTCGAGATTGTCCCGCTAGGTCATTAAAATGGAGTAAATGTGAGTATTATTGAGAGAGCCGCCGGCCGCATCGAGCCTAATAAGCAAAGTCAAGCCGCCACCGCCGCGGTTAAGGATCGCTTGCCCGAACCTGCTTTGGAACCTGTCAAAAGTGCTGAAGCTATTGTCGTGCCGCCGACGCCGGCCAATCGGCAAAATAATCGCACAGTAGAAATCGATATTGAGCAATTGCATAAACTTGGCATGGTAACGCCGGACGCCGCAAGAACCAGTATTGCTGAAGAGTTTCGGCTGATTAAGCGACCATTGATTGAAAAAGCCTTCAATCAAAAAAATAAACCGATTCGCCACGGCAATTTGATCATGGTGGCGAGCTCTCTTCCAGGAGAAGGGAAGACATTTTGTGCGGTTAATTTGGCAATTAGTATCGCCATGGAATTGGACCATACTGTCCTTCTCGTGGACGCTGACGTTGCACGACCATCGGTTCCGAGATATCTACAGATGAAAACCCCAAGTGACGCGAATGAGATTGGGTTAATGGATGTCTTGCTCGATGACTCACTCGACTTAGCAGATGCCATGCTCAGAACGAACATCGACACACTCTCGATACTTAGGGCTGGCAGAAGTCATCCCCGTGCAACGGAATTACTCGCGAGTCAAGGCATGAGTGCATTATTAGATGAGATTGCAACTCGGTATCCTGACCGAATTGTGATTTTCGATTCCCCTCCCCTTTTGCTTACAACTGAGGCAAGGGTTCTTGCAAGTCAAATGGGCCAGATCGTGCTGGTTGTCGAAGCTGAAGCAACCACGCAGCATGCTGTTAAAGAGGTTCTGCGACAAATAAAATCCTGTCAAAATATAAATTTGATTTATAACAAGGCAAGGACGCTCTCTAATGGGGATTACTATGGACGTTATTACGGCTAAGTTACGAAGAAAAAGGCAAAACTCCGAGTTAAAGTTCGGGAAATTAGCTTATTTGATGGGTGGACTTTTTTCATTATCGGCGGCGTCCGCGTCTGAGTGGCAAATTAAGCCCACCCTCGATCTGACAGAGACATATTCTGATAACTTGCGGCTCGCAATAAAAGGTAAAGAAGAGATCGCATTTATTACACAAGTTTCTCCTGGGATTGATATAAATACCAAAGGCCCTCGTCTGCAATTGCAAGCTAATTATGTTTTGCAAAAGTCTTTTTACGCTGGTGATCAACACGACACAAGAACAAATAATTTATTGCGTACTAATGGCAAACTCGCTGTTATCGATGAACTTTTTTATATCGATGGTCGCGCTAATATCACACAGCAAAATTTGACGCCTTTCGGTCGCGTTGCCGATGCAAATTTTAATTTGATTGACGAACGAGCAGAAGTGCGAACTTGGGGAGTCTCCCCATTTTTGCGGAAGAATTTTCAGAATCAATACACGGGTGAAGTGCGCTATGTTCGTGACTCTGTTTCAAGCAGCGCTCAGCGCAATGCGGATAGTCAATCTGATTTGTTTCGACTTAGTTTGACAAGTGGTACAGCATTTAATTCTTTTGAGTGGGGCGTTAATTACAGCAAGCAAAACATTCATTATGAGCGTCAAGCTGCACTTGAGACACAAACCGCTACTAGTAATTTAGGATTTCGTGTTACTCCTTTATTTAAGTTAACTACGACGGCCGGATACGAGAAAAGTAGTTACGCTTCATTGGGCGCGAAGCCAGAAGGTTTTTTCTGGACTGCAGGCTTTGCATGGACACCAACAGAACGAACCAACTTTACTGCAACCGCTGGCCACCGCTTCTTCGGGTCCACATATTCACTCGCACTGAGTCAGCGTGCTCGAACTAGTGTTTGGAACCTCGGATATAACGAAGATGTCACTACCACCAGAGGTCAATTCTCACTGCCCGCGACAGGCAATACTCAGAATTTTCTAGACCAGCTTTGGCAATCAATTATTCCAGATAAGGACGCACGTAAGCAGATTGTTGATAATTTTATTCGTGATGCTGGACTGCCACTTTCTTTGGCTCAGCCAATTAATACGTTTACCAATCAGGTTTTTTTGCAGAAAAATTTGCAAGCCTCAGTCGCCTTAACGGGGGTGCAAAACACCGCTGTCTTGAATTTGTATAACAACACGCGCGAGGTATTATCGCGTGGCGGGTTGGAATCGAGCGTGAATCCCGGTTTGTCGAATAACGTAAAACAGGTGGGGATAAACGCACTTTGGAATCTAAAGTTCTCTCCGAGAACGAATGCCACGATGAATGTCGCATACAGCCGAAACAATTCGGTTAATACCAATGTTAAGGATTTTAATAAAACATTTAGAGCGTCGATCACCCGACAGTTACAACCGATCTCTCGGGTAACACTAGAGTTTAGGCACGTCACGAAAGATTCGAACCTAACGATAGGTAACTATGACGAAAATGCCATCACGCTTTACCTGCTTTTGAGTCTTTGAGAAGAATTAGGAATAACGATGTACGAACCATATTACGGATTTAGTGCGAAACCGTTTCAATTAAAGCCTGATCCGCGTTTTTTCTTTGGGAGCAAGGGGCATAAACGAGCCATGGCGTATCTTGAGTATGGAATATCTCAAGGCGAAGGGTTCATTGTCATCACTGGTGAAGTCGGCGCAGGCAAGACCACTTTGATGCGGAATTTATTTCGCTCTCTAGAGAAAGAAAAAATCGTTGCCGCACAAATTGTAAATACTCATGTCGGCTCAGATGACATTCTTAGGTTGGTGGCAGCGGCATTTGGGGTTGAATATCAAGATGCGAATAAGGCGACATTACTTACTCGCTTCGAAAAATTTTTGCGCCAATGCGATCAACAAGGTAAGCGTGCGCTCTTAGTCGTAGATGAAGCACAAAATTTGGCAGCAAGTGCAGTGGAAGAGCTGCGGATGCTATCAAACTTTCAAACCGACGAAAAATCTTTACTCCAGACATTCTTACTTGGGCAGCCTGAGTTTAGGAAAACCATGCTCAGTGAGGATATGAAGCAACTCTTGCAACGAGTTATTGCTAGTTATCATCTAGGGCCGTTAGATGTAACGGATACGCGACTATACATAGAGCATCGTCTCCAAACTGTGGGTTGGGAAAATGACCCTGTGATTTTAGCGGAGGCATTTGAACAGATTCACCAATACACGGGCGGAATTCCGCGCAAGATTAATTCCTTTTGCGATCGCCTCTTCCTCATGGGGTATTTGGAGCAATTGCATACCTTTGGTGGTACTGAAGTTGACCAAGTAATCGCAGATATAAAGCAGGAGTTTGAATTACCGAACGATGAATCGGAACCGCATAGTGTAGATGCGTTCCCAAGCGAAATCAAAGAACTCGCGACTGTGAACTTAGAACGTGTTGATGACCGATTGACGAAAATGGAACGGTCTATTTTGCACGTGATAGACGCTTTAAAGAAAATGCTGCCTCCGACCAAATCAAATGGAACTGAAAGAGATTATTAATGCAGGCGAATGAATCCCCTAGTTTTGGCATCACGTGTATTGTTGGTGCTCGGCCCAATTTCATGAAAATTGCTCCGATAATTGAAGCACTCAATAAACTAAAGCCGCGCTTAAAAGTCACGCTGGTTCATACTGGACAACATTATGATGTGGCCATGAACGAGCAGTATTTCCAAGCCTTGGGCATACCGGCACCTGATATTAACCTTGAGGTAGGTTCCGGGAGCCATGCTGTTCAAACAGCGGAAGTGATGTGCCGATTCGAGCAAGTATTGGACGAAAACAAAACCGACGCCGTATTGGTTGTTGGTGATGTGAATTCGACGATTGCTTGCGCGCTTGTAGCAACAAAAAAAGGCATTCCTGTAGTGCATGTTGAAGCAGGCTTGCGGAGTTTTGATAGAGCAATGCCAGAGGAAGTTAATCGGGTGCTGACAGATCAAATTTCCGATTTTTTATTTACAACAGAGCCAAGTGGCAAGGATAACTTGTTACGCGAAGGTGTGGCAGCAGACCGCATTCATTTTGTTGGTAATGTCATGATTGACACGCTTCGATTGAATTTGCCAAGAGCAATATCAACTGAAAAAATTGCGTGTGATGCGGGAAAGCCGAGTTTTTCACACACTAGTAAGGCATACGGTGTGGTAACCATGCACCGTCCTTCGAATGTCGATAATCCTGATGTTTTGCGGGGTTTGTTGGAAGTCGTTTTGCGAATAAGCAAGGAGCTGCCAATTGTTTTTCCCGTGCACCCTCGGACCAAATCGATGGTCAGCAAGTTTGGCTTCGATCAGTTGCTCGATACCGAAAGTGTGTTGCTTTTGCCGCCTATGGGTTACTTGGAAATGTTGGGTCTCATGAAGGACGCAAAAGTTGTGTTGACTGATTCAGGAGGTGTGCAGGAAGAAACCACAGCCCTCGGTGTCCCCTGCATCACTCTAAGAGAAAACACCGAGCGTCCGATTACCGTCGAGCAGGGCACAAATACTATCGCGGGTCAAAACCCGGTCGAAATATGGGCGGCTTTTCAAGATGTTATTCAAACAGGGGGAAAAGCGGGACGCGTTCCCGAATTCTGGGATGGTCATGCAGCTGATCGAATCGTAGACGTTTTAGCGAAGCATTTCAAAATTCATGCGAACGCGTAGCCGCTCGCAATCAATAAAACAACGGAACAAAAAATGACGATGTCGATTCGGAATGCAATGACCATTGATGTGGAAGACTATTTTCAAGTGTCTGCATTTGCACATCATATTTCACGTGACAGTTGGCCAAACATTCCATGTCGCGTCGAAAAAAACATTGATGCCATACTTTTGTTGCTCGCTGATGCAAACGTTAAAGCGACGTTTTTTACGCTAGGCTGGATCGCCGAGCGATATCCAGCAATGGTAAAACGCATCGTGTCTGAAGGGCATGAATTAGCGAGCCACGGTTATGGGCATTTGCGCGCTTCGGATCAATCGGAATCAGAGTTTCGCGAGGATATTGTCAGCAGTAAATTAATACTTGAATCGATTTCTGGTGAACAGGTGCTTGGTTATCGAGCGCCGAGTTTCTCGATCGGAACATCTAATCTTTGGGCGCTAGATGTGCTGCTGAAAGCGGGATACAAATACAGTTCTAGTATTTACCCAATCAAGCATGATCATTACGGAATGCCGAATGCGCCACGCTTTAGTTTTTATCCGAATGGAATTGACGGCTTGTTAGAGCTTCCAATTACGACCGTGCGGCTAATGAATAAGAACATGCCAGCAGGTGGTGGTGGTTATTTTAGGCTTTTTCCGTACCAGATATCGCGTTGGCTGCTTCGGCATGTGAATCAACACGACAAACAGGCAGGTATCTTCTATTTCCATCCATGGGAGATCGATCCTGAGCAACCAAAGCAAAGAAATATTGGCGCCAAGACAAAATTCCGTCATTACATCAATTTGAGTCGGACCGAGAATCGGTTAAAGGCCTTAGTGCGCGACTTTCAATGGGATCGTATGGATCGCATATTTCTCAATTCGCAATAAGTAATCGTCAAAAATGAAAAATATAGACGAACAGGGTGCATCTGCGGTAACTGTGCAATTGCTGGAGGCGAAGGATCGTGCTCGTTGGGACGCGTTCGTTGAGGCATGCCACGAAGCGACTTTTTTCCACCGAGCGGGTTGGCAAGCTGTTATCGAGCAAGCTTTTGGCCACAAGACGTGGTTTTTTTTTGCTGAGTTAGATGGCGAAATCATCGGGGTCTTGCCGCTCGCCGAGATTAAAAGTCGGCTTTTTGGGCATTCGCTCAGCTCTCTTCCTTTTTGTGTTTATGGTGGTGCAGCTGTGATAGACGAGTGCGCTCGTTCAGTCTTGGAGAATGCCGCGGTTGATCTCGCTCAAAAATTAGGTGTTGGACATATCGAGTTTCGCAACGAAGAGAGCCGAAACACGAATAGATTGCGAAACGAGTTATACGTCACTTTCAAGCGAGAAATTGACGCGGACGAAGAAAAAAATATGTTGGCGATCCCGAGGAAGCAACGCGCCATGGTTCGCAAGGGTATCAAGTTTGGTCTTCAAAGTGAATTAGACACGGAGACGGAGCGTTTTTTTGATGCCTATTCGCAAAGCGTGCATCGTCTCGGCACACCTGTATTCTCTAGAAAATACTTTGTACTTTTAAAGCGGATTTTCGGTCAACAGTGCGAAGTGATGACGATTACTCATGAGGGCAAGACGGTCGCGAGTGTAATGAGCTTCTATTTCCGCGATGCGGTTCTCCCGTACTATGGAGGTGGAACAGATGAAGCGCGCAACCTTGCAGCAAATGATTTTATGTATTGGGAATTAATGCGACGCGCGTCTGCTAGGGGTCTTAAAGTTTTTGATTTTGGTCGCAGTAAAGTGGGCACCGGCGCCTACGACTTTAAGAAAAACTGGGGCTTTGAGCCCAAAGCTTTGCAATATGAATACAGTCTTATCCGCGCAAACGCCATGCCAGAAAATAATCCGCTTAACCCTAAGTACAGGCTTTTTATAAAAATGTGGCAAAAAATGCCCATCGGTCTGGCTAATTTGCTAGGGCCACATATTGTAAAAAATCTAGGTTAAATCTTTTTCACATGAGCGATTTTTTACCATCGTCAAACGCAGAACCGAGCAAGGAGAGTGTTCTTTTTTTAGTACATCGGATACCCTTTCCGCCCAATAAAGGCGACAAAATTCGCTCGTTTCATCTTTTGCAGTATTTGGCGCAGAGATACACCGTACATCTCGCTTGTTTTATCGACGACGAGAATGATCATCAATACGTCGAAACCGTAAAAAAATATTGTGGCGAAGCCTTATTTGTTTCGATTCACCCCACGGTGTCAAAACTGCGTAGTTTGCAAGGCTTATTGAATGGTCGACCGCTGTCATTTGAGTTTTATCGAAATCGTCAGGTCCACGATTGGGTTGCTGAGCTCATAAAAAAACACAGTATCAAGAAGGCGATGGTTTTCTCTTCAGCAATGGCGCAATTCCTCGATGATTGCGAAGTGCCCTGCAAGATCATTGATTTTGTGGACGTGGATTCGGATAAATGGCAACAATATGCGGAGAAAAAATCGTGGCCTATGAGTGCCCTTTATCGGCGTGAAGCGAAGACGGTGCTCGATCAAGAAAGTCAAATTGCACAAAAGTTTAATCAATCATTTTTTGTTTCTGAAGCAGAGGCAGATCTTTTTAGGAAGTTAGCGCCAAAGAGTCAAGAAAAGACATCACACTTTAACAACGGTGTCGATAGTGATTATTTTGCGCCCAGGCCAGACTATCTAAATCCTTTTGCAAAGAACGTGAAAAATATAGTCTTCACCGGTGCGATGGATTATTGGCCAAACGTCGATGCGGTTCAGTGGTTTGTTTCAGAAGTTTTTGACAAGCTACTAGACCAAAATCAACAACTTAATTTTTACATTGTTGGATCGCGACCAACCCAAACTGTCCAAGCGTTGGCACAAAACAAATGTGTAACTGTGACTGGTATGGTGCCTGATGTTCGTCCATATTTAGCCTATGCAGACGTTGTTGTCGCACCTTTGCGTATTGCAAGAGGCATACAGAATAAGGTATTGGAGGCGATGGCAATGGCTAAAGTCGTCGTTGTTTCGCCGCAAGCGCTTGAAGGTATTGATGCAATTGATGGCGAAGAATTAATTCTCGCTGACAGCGCCCAAAGTTTTATTGAAAAAATTTCCGTTTTATTGCGGCATCCGCCAACAACCATCGGTGTCAACGCCCGTGCAAAGGTTGTAAGCAGGTACAACTGGGAAAGTAATCTAAGCATAATTGGGCAAGCACTTGAGATGACACAAAAGTGAAAAAGAAGATCAGTTTTTTTACCGAAATCTAAAGAATGAAAAACACAGCAATAATCAATATGAATCAATCGTCACTCTCGTGGAAAACGATTATCGTGCTCTGCGCATTGCTCGCGCCGTTATTTCTATTTGCGGAGACGGCAAAATCTATTGTTTCTATATGGGATAGTTCAGAAACCTTTGCCCATGGTTACATCATTGCGCCTATCAGTGCATGGTTGATATGGCGTCGGCGCGAGATTTTTCGCGCTACGCAAATGAAGCCTTTTTTACCCGCGTTACTTATTCTAATGATGCTGGGCTTTGTTTGGATGCTGGCTGACTTCGCAGAAGTACAGGTAATTAGACAGTATAGTTTTGTCGCATTCTTCCCTTTTATTTTGCTAGCTATTCTAGGCATTCGCTTAACATGGGAAATGGCGTTTCCTCTAGCGTTCTTAATGCTTGCTGTTCCATTTGGGGAGGCGTTTGTTCCGCCACTCATCGATTTTACGGCTGACTTTACCGTTGCGGCACTCCAGTTTACCGGCATTCCCGTTTTGCGCGAAGGCACGTTTTTTAGTATTCCTTCTGGGAACTGGTCAGTGGTTGAAGCGTGCAGCGGTGTGCGTTATTTGATATCTTCGATCACGCTTGGTTGTCTCTATGCATACCTCACTTACCGGTCAAGTTACAAGCGCGCATTATTCATCCTGATGTCGATTATTGTGCCAATTTTGGCAAATGGCTTACGCGCCTACCTCATAGTCATGATTGGGCATCTAAGTAGCATGCAACTAGCCGTGGGATTTGATCATCTAATTTATGGTTGGCTATTTTTCGGCCTTGTCATGTTTCTGATGTTTTGGGTCGGAAGTTTTTGGCGCGACAGTGCGCATTCTTTTGTGGCTAGTGAACAATCAATACCGCAAGAAAGCGGACGAAACGTAAGCACTTTAAATGTATTTTTTGTCGGCGTGTGTGTTGTCGCCAGTTTAGCAATATGGCCAAAATATTCGGACTACATAACAGCAAAAGATTACAAAAGAGCGACAGTATCACTCGCTAATTTGCAATTAACGTGGCTGCCAACGAAGGAACTCATCACTTGGAAGCCTGCGTTTCTCGTGCCCCATGCACAATTCGACGAAGCATTTCAGCGCGATTGGTATCGGGTTGGCTTGTCGATTCGTTATTATAGAAATCAATCCAGCAATTCAAAGTTAGTTAGCTCCGCAAATGTATTGATTCCAGAAAAAAGTGACGAGTGGCGCATACTGGGAAGTACGACCCGCGGTGAAGGCTCTGATGCTGGGTTTATTAGGCTGCGAGAAACGCAGATGCAAGACAAATCCGGGCGAAATTTCTTGGTTTGGCAAACCTATTGGATCGATAATACTTTTTCGATCAACCCCTATTTCGTGAAAGTGTTGCAAGCGCGATCGAAACTCCTTTCCAACGGCGATGACGGGGCGGCTATCCTAGTTTATGCACCTTTCAGCGAAAAACCAGAAGAGGCAAGGCTTGCAATGCGTCCTTTCTTAAAAGCTAATATGCAGCAGATGAGTACTCAATTGGCCGAGCTTAAGTTAAGCAAATAACTTGAACGCGATGACGCAATTGCCGTTAGTTGTGCATCTTGTTTATCGCCTTGATTTTGGCGGCTTAGAAACACTGCTGGTGGAGAAATACACGATCGCTCGAAACTATATTTTGGCAGGTAATCAGATCTATAGCCATCCGTCGGTCCTGGAGATATCACATGACCATGCGTGGAAGTTACTCCTTCGAAAGCCTTCACTCATGAATTTGGAGTACGCAAATTAATTCATCGACCATCTATTCGTATAACCCAGTTTCAATAAAAATTGATAGGAGGTAATCATGATTAATAAAATAGCGATCTTCACTGGAAATTTAGATTTTAATGTTCGGTGGAACGTAGTAACTCTCGCAGAAGAGTTTCCACAAACACATTTCACAATTCTTGTTCATAAGCCACCCAAAAAAATTGTTCGATCGTTAAAAAATCAAGTTCGAAATGTTCGATATCACGGATGGCGCTGGATACCTTATCAAGTGAGGGAGATAATTGGTCAAATTTTTAAAAAATTTAATAAAAGGGCTCCAATATCTCAAGACGCGGCGGGGTTGGCATTTACTTTTGAATCAGTGATGAGAAATCCTCAAATCTCAATCAAAGTGTTTTCTCAGATAAATGGTGTTGAATCATGTAATTTTTTAAGATCATTGTCAGTTGATTTAGGAATCGCTCTCTCTGCGCCGATTCTAAAAAAGGAGTTGTTTAGTCTACCTTCAATGGGAACTATCAATTTGCATAAGGGGCAATTGCCAAATTATCGAGGTATGCCGCCCGCTTTTTGGGAGTTGAAAAATAAAGAAAGTACGGTAGGTTGCACTATACATAAAGTTGATTCCGGATTAGATTCAGGGGATATTCTTCTAGAGAGTTTTGTCGAGGTCGACGCATTTTCAACAATCAAAGGACTCCAAGAAAAACTGCATCATCTTGGAATGAATATGGTCATCGACGCGGTAAGATTAATTGCAGGCGGTCGCGCCGTTTTTGTAAAACAGAAATCCTCTGGTCACACAAATATGCGACCGCCACTTGCGCTTGAGAGGCGCATAGATCGCGAGAGAAAAAAGCACAGTTTGGAAGAACCCAGAGCCAGAAATATTCTAAAAAACATTCTTTTCTTCACTTATGTTTACATGTTCAAACCATTTCTAAATAGTTGGGATGGAATGCAAAGCAATCAAAAGATCATCATTCTTTTGTACCATAGAGTTAGCGATCAATTTAGAGATAATGTCACGATCGGTATAGAACAATTTGATAAGCAGATGGCCTATCTTGCAAATAACTATGTAACGGTTTCTTTAAGGGACGTAGTTAATGGAAGAGTAAAAAGAAATTCGCCAAAGCCGCTTATTGCAATTTCGTTCGATGACGGGTATCTCGATAATTTCACGAATGCAGCACCTATCCTTCTGAAGCATCAATTGCCTTGTACTTTTTTCATAAGCACAGAGAAAATTGCAGAAAATAAGCCCTTTGACCATGATTTAAAAGCTTTAGGTTTCGGGTTGGATAATATGAATTGGAATCAAGTCTTAAAAATGAAAAAATGGGGATTAGACTTCGGAAGCCATACTTTGAATCATGTGAATTTGGCGCAGGTAAATGACATTGATGCCTTGTACGAAATTGAAGAATCAATGAATCAAATTCGTACAAGGTTGAATCAGAATGACGTCTTTATCGCCTATCCGTATGGCGGCAAGCGCCACATTAACTCGGAGCGTTTAACGATGATAAAAAATGTTGGATATTCAGCTTGTTTTTCCGCATACGGTGGGTGCAATACTTCAGATCTTGATCCGTTTGACATAAAGCGGATTGGGGTAAATTGGGCATTCGGCATGTTGGCATTCAAAGCACGGCTAAGAGGTTGGATAAGTGCTGGTTGATAGCAAACATAAAAACATTCATTTCCTTGTTTGCATAAGCGCCATATAAATGCTTGAAAAGTATGTGTGACCAAATTAGCTACAACGATTGAACGATTTAGATCTGCTAAGCAATAAATTTAACAATAATAAATGACAAATTTCATTTCGAATTATGGATAGTCGTCCCCTCGTCGCGCATCTTATTTACCGCTTTCAAATTGGTGGACTTGAAATGCTTCTAGCCCAGTGCGTAAATCGTATGCCAGCCAATAAGTATCGGCATGCGATAGTTTGTTTAACGGATTTCAACGAATTTTCTAAAAAAATCACTCGTTCTGATGTGGAATTTTTTTCGCTGAATAAGAAACCTGGACTTGGCTTAGGGACACATGTCGCTGTCTGGAGATTATTTCGGCGCATTAAGCCGACGATTCTTCATACGTATAATCTCTCAGCACTTGAATATGCTGTAACGGCGACGGTGGCGGGCGTGGCTATCCGTGTTCACGCTGAGCACGGACGTGATGCCAGCGATCCTCACGGAACAAATTGGAAACATAATTTTCTGCGCCGCTTATTAGTTCCTTTCGTGGATATGTTCGTGCCAGTCTCTAATGACCTCAAGCGGTGGTTTTCAGATGTCATTGGTGTCCCAAGTGATAAAAATTTGATGATCAATAATGGTGTCGATACAAACAGATTCTTTCCTCGGAAAGAAAAACCGGAATTAAAAAGTGGTCCGCGTTTTCCAGAGAATTGTTTTGTTATTGGCACCGTGGGTCGAATCCAAAAAGTAAAAAATCAAATTGGATTGATTGACGCTTTCATTCATTTATGTAATGCCTTACCTTCACGTAAGAAAGATTTGAGGCTAGTGATTATCGGTGATGGTCCTCTATTACCCGTTTTGAAAGCGAAGGTAAGTGAAGCAGGTATTCAAGATTTAGTTTGGCTTCCCGGTGCACGTGATGATGTCGCTGAGATAATGAAAGCATTCTCTGTCTTTGCGATGACTTCAATTGCAGAGGGGACTCCAGTTGTAATTTTGGAGGCAATGGCTAGCGGTTTGCCCGTAATTGCTACGAGGATCGGAGGCATGCCCGAAGTAGTGACAGATAACTTCAATGGAAAACTAGTGCCGGTTACTGATACACCGGCATTTTCTGAAGCACTTTCGTCTTACGTGCTGGATTCTGGGTTGTTGGCATTGCATGGTGCTGCTGGGCGCCAACTGATCGTAGATACCTACAGCATCGATGTAATGCTCGATGCTTATACGACGTTGTACGATGAGTTATGTGCAGCGAAAGCGTAAGTAAAGAATCTTAAGGAAACGACTTAACATGTGTGGAATAACGGGGATTTTCGAGATTTACGCTGGGCGCGAGATAGATCGCGATTTGCTGAACCGCATGAATGAAACCTTGTTTCACCGCGGCCCTGTCGAAGGCGGGTTGTATG
>CAYPNW010000003.1:19847-33346 GCA_964411965.1 uncultured Burkholderiaceae bacterium | reverse complement strand
TTTTAATTGGTGCCGGCTGCCGGAATCGAACTGGCTACCTGATGATTACAAGTCAACTGCTCTACCAAGTGAGCTAAGCCGGCGAAACTTATTGCCCTTATTTAATTTATTCAACTGAATAAGGAAGAACAAGATTATAGACTACTTTATTATTTTTAGCGAGGGCTTTCCTGATTTTTTTTGTGTTGTTGCAGATGATGGTTCGTCTGTTGGCGTAAATGAATTGCTGTCTTCTGATTTCGCCAAACTTAAACCTGTCTTTTCGGGCTCGCCTTCTGCTTCGTTATCACGGTCTTCCAAAGCAGGCTCAGCAGAAACTTCAAATGCCATTCCCTCGCCATTTTCGCTTGCATAAATAGCTTGAACGTTTGCTATTGGTACCCAAATGTCTCTTGAGATACCCCCGAAGCGCGCTTTAAAACTCACCGCCTCGTTATCAATTTTTAAGGCACTGGTCGCACCAAAACTAACGTTCAAAACAATGTCCCCATTTCGCACAAATTCCATGGGCACTCTCGCCTCGCCAAAGACTTTTACAGCCAGATAGGGTGTGAAACCATTATCCGTACACCATTCGTAAATCGCGCGCAGAAAATAAGGTTTGGTGGAAATGGTCGTCATGATGAAAGCTTGATCAAAGAAGGCAAGAAAACGATGTGCACGAACGTTACACGTTGCAACTCAGCCATCCCTAAATAAAACTTTAGAGAGCCGAGTTAATGCGGCATTTAACGTCGCATCACTTTCTCTGATGGCGTCAGTGCTTCTATATAAGCTGGACGAGAGAAAATACGCTCCGCATACTTCATCAATGGTGCCGCTGTTTTAGAAAGCTCGATGCCATAGTGATCTAGACGCCATAATAAAGGGGCAACAGCCACGTCTAGCATTGAGAACTCTTCACCCAGCATGTATTTATTCTTCATAAATAAGGGTGCTAATTGAGTCAGGCGATCGCGAATCTCCACGCGCGCTTTTTCTTGCAATTTTGCTGAAGAACTTGACTTATCGTTTTCCAATGTGTGAACGTGAACGAATAATTCCTTCTCGAAATTAAACAGCATCAAGCGTGCACGTGCTCGTTGCAGCGGATCTGCAGGCATCAACTGAGGATGCGGGAAGCGCTCATCGATATACTCATTGATGATATTAGATTCATACAAAATCAATTCGCGTTCAACCAAAATGGGCACTTGCCCGTATGGATTCATTGTCGAGATGTCTTCTGGCTTATTAAACATATCGACGTCGCGAATTTCGAAGTCCATGCCTTTTTCAAACAGAACGAGGCGACAACGTTGAGAAAACGGACAAGTGGTACCTGAGTAGAGAACCATCATTTTTATAGTTCCTTAAAAACGATTAGGGCGAGGAGCCTTTTGTGCGCACCTCACCCTGGGATGACACATCTGCCAGCCTACGCTGACAGACGACTAAATTACTTTACTTCTTTCCAATACGACGCGTTCAGGCGCCATGCCAAGAATGCGAGTATGGATAAAAAAATCAACACGATCACACCAAGACGCTTACGCGTGTTTTGCGTAGGCTCACCCATCCACTGCAGATAAGCGACCAAGTCAGTAACAGCATGGTCGTATTCCGTGGCAGTCATTTTTCCATCGCTGACCTTTTCGTAGCCAATAAACTTATGCACGATCTTTGATGAATCATGTGGATCATCTTGAATGACGATGTTTGCGGAACGAACACCCTGCAACTCCCACAAGACGTGTGGCATGCCCACATTAGGGAACAACAAATTGTTCCAACCTGTTGGACGTGCGTCGTCTTTATAATAACTGCGCAAATAGGTGTACAACCAATCTGCACCTGACCCAGCCGCCGAGGCTTTTGCGCGCGCAATCACCGATAAATCTGGTGGTACTGCGCCAAACCATTCTTTTGCATCTTTCGGCGAAAGCGCCGTCTTCATGAGATCGCCAACCTTCTCACCAGTGAAAAGCAAATTGGTTTTAATCTGCTCTTCATTCAAGCCGATATCGCGCAAGCGGTTGTACCGCATCGCCGTCGCTGCATGGCAATTGAGGCAGTAATTAACAAATAATTTTGCGCCGTTTTGCAACGCAACTTTGTCATTACTGCGGTCTTCAACATGATCCAAAGGAATAGTTTGACTGTTCGCAAATGCCAATGCCGGCACCAACGCCACCATCGCAAAAAATAATTTCGATAATTTCATACTGAATATCCTTTGTGCGATTAGTGCGCAGAAAACGTGACACGCTTCGGTACGGGCTTAAATTGTCCCATCGTGCTCCACCATGGCATGAGGAGGAAGAAGCCAAAGTAAATCACGGTACAAACTTGCGAAATACGCTCACCGATTGGTGAAGGCGCTTGCACACCTAAATAGCCCAAAGTAACGAAAGCAATGCCAAAAACGATATAGACGTATTTGTGCCAATCAGGACGGTAACGAATCGACTTCACCGGCGACAAATCCAGCCATGGCAAAGCACCGAGGATCATCACAGACGAACCAAACAGCACGACACCCCAGAATTTGGCATCAAGCGCACCAGGCAACATGCCGATCAGGCAAATCAATGCAACAACAGCAATCGCAACTTTGATTTTCGAGTCTAATTTACTGCCAACGAAAATCAAACCAACGTAGGCAACGATACCGCCCATCACAACAAATAAGAACTCCGATGTGGTTGCGCGAAGAATCGAATAGAACGGTGTGAAATACCAAGTCGGTGCGATATGTGGAGGCGTTTTCAGAGAGTCAGCAGGGATGAAGTTGTTGTACTCCAAAAAGTATCCACCAAGTTCAGGAGCAAAGAAAACGACTGCACTGAAAATCAACAAGAAAATTGTGACACCAAAAATATCGTGGAAAGTGTAATACGGATGAGATGGAATGCTGTCCAATGGGTGGCCGTCAGGACCAAGGTTCTCTTTTACCTCGATGCCATCGGGATTATTTGATCCCACTTCATGCAAAGCGATCAAATGTGCAGCGACCAAGCCTAATAAGACTAACGGAATAGCAATGACATGGAACGCGAAGAAGCGATTCAATGTCGCATCACCAACCACATAATCACCACGAATCCAAAGCGACAAATCGGAACCGATGAAAGGAATTGCTCCAAAAAGGTTCACAATCACTTGCGCTCCCCAAAAGGACATTTGCCCCCAAGGCAACAAATAGCCGAAGAACGCTTCAGCCATTAAACACAAGAAAATTGCAAAACCAAACAACCAAATCAGTTCGCGCGGCTTGCGGTATGAACCGTAAAGCAAGGCGCGTGTCATGTGCAAATACACGACAATGAAGAATGCAGAGGCGCCTGTTGAATGCATATAGCGCACCAACCACCCCCAAGGTACTTCGCGCATGATGTACTCAACCGACAAAAATGCCGTTGCCGCATCTGGCTTGTAATGCATCACTAGAAAAATTCCAGTAACAATCTGAATCACCAGTACCAACATCGCCAAAGAGCCAAAGATGTACCAAAAATTAAAATTCTTTGGCGCATAGTATTGACCCCATTGGTCATTCCACAACTTCGTTAGTGGAAAGCGCGAGTCAACCCAATTCAATGCTTTATCGACCACGGGTGCATCCGCCGGCAGTTTTTTCTCAACAAAAGCCATAATATTTACGCCTCGCCTTTCTCATCTTTGCCGATGAGGATTTTAGTGTCCGAAAGGTACATATGCCGTGGAACATCCAAGTTTTGTGGCGCTGGCTTGTTTTTATAAACACGACCAGCCAGATCAAAAGTCGACCCGTGGCAAGGACATAGGAAGCCACCGCACCAATCATCTGGCAAACTCGCTTGCGCGCCTGCTTCAAATTTTTTACTTGGAGAACAACCCAAGTGTGAGCAAATTCCGACGGCGACCAGAATATCTTTGTGCTCAACACGAGAGCGCGCTTGATTCTTGCAATAGTCTGGCATCTCTAGTGCATAGGGCTTATCAGATTTGGGATCGGCAACAAATTCTTCCGTCTTTGCGAGGCTGGACATCATCTCTGGTGTACGTTTTAAGATCCACACAGGCTTCCCACGCCACTCAAACACCTTCATTTCACCCGGCTTTAAGTCGGAAATATCCGCCTCCACTGGCGCGCCAGCCGCTTTTGCACGCTCTGATGGCTGGAAAGTGCTGACGAGTGCTGTGGTTGCCGCGATTCCCGCTACGCCACCCGCCGCCGCCGTTGCAACCAATAAGCCACGACGGCCTGAGTCGACCTGCTTTTCGATACTCATACCAAAACCCCAATCTGTCAAAAATCAAAACTTAATGAAGCAAACCGATAATTCTTACAACCTTAAATTATAAAGGAGGCGGGTGTGGTTTTAAAGCAAAAGATGCGATTTGACGATTCCAATCCCTTTATTTCCCAAAAAACACAGAAATATCAAAGCCATGATGATGATTTACCGAGAAACATTGTCTTCAAACCACAAAGTTACCATTTTTCACAATTCTCTTTGCTTGAATACGCTAAGAGAGCATTACTATGCTCCTGCTTGCTTTTGTAACATTAAAATAATGATGTTTTTTCCATTTTGAAAGGAATCGTGATGAGTATGATGAGCGAATTTAAGGAGTTTGCCTCTAAAGGAAACGTTGTTGATCTAGCTGTTGGCGTCATTATTGGCGCTGCATTCGGAAAAATCGTTGACTCTTTGGTTGCCGATGTCGTCATGCCCGTTGTTGGAAGAATGTTTGGCGAACTCGATTTTTCTAACTATTACTTGGCACTTAATGGACAAACAAGCGGCTTACCTTTGGCCGAAGCAAAAAAGTTGGGGGCAGTACTAGCTTACGGCAACTTTATTACAATCTCCCTCAATTTCATTATTTTGGCATTCATTATTTTTCAAATGATTCGACTCTTTAACAAAATGAAAAAGGCGGAGCCAGTTGCCCCCGCTGTCGCACCCGCGACACCTGAAGACGTAATGCTGTTACGTGAAATTCGCGACTCTTTACGCAAATAAGTCCGCACCGCCGCCGATCAAAAAAAGTCGGCGGCAAAGTTTTAAACTGGATTTTCAATATCAATGAATTGATGTTGAATATTAAACTTCTCTTCGATTCGTACTGCTAACGCTTGAACACCGTATCGTTCGGTCGCATGATGCCCGCAAGCCAGATACGCGACACCCATTTCGCGCGCGAGGTGCACGGTAGGCTCAGAAATTTCGCCGCTTAAATAGATGCTCGCACCGGCGTCGATTGCCTCGCCGAGCATGCTTTGCGCCGCACCTGTACACCAAGCGATTCTTCCCAATTGTTGGTTGGGATCACCAACTATCATTGGGGCTCTGCCTAATTGCGCCTGTATCAATTGCGCCAATTCGCCCACATTTCTGATCGATTCGTTTTGCATTTTTCCGATCCAACCCAGTTTGTCTGCGCCGAATCGGCAATCCGAAACGAGCCCCAGTTTCTTCGCGAGCTGCGCATTGTTTCCCAGTTCTGGATGCGCGTCCAAAGGCAAATGGTAGGCAAATAACGAGATGTCGTTTTGCAAGAGGAGTTTGAGCCGCTTTTGCTTTTGCCCCACGATACGCGCGTCTTCGCCACGCCAGAAGTAGCCGTGATGAACCAGAATCGCATCGGCCCCTGCCTCAATCGCTTTTTCAATTAATGCTAGACTAGCTGTGACTCCGCTGACCAAGCGCTTGATCTCCGAGCGGCCTTCAACTTGGAGTCCATTAGGGCAGTAATCTTTGAAACTTGTGACTTGCAGCTCATCTGCGAGAAAACGCGACAGCACCTCTCGTTCAACCATTTTTTCATTCATCTTATTTCTCGATATGCGTCGTTTATGGCTTTTATTTTCACAAACCGCAACAGTCGGTTTGGCAATTTGGTTCATTGTAATCACCTTGAAGCCTGAGTGGTTAAACACGTCAGGGAGCGTCAAGCAACAAGTTCAATTGACGCCATCGGCAATGATTCAAGAGTCTGGTTTGGCTCCAATTCCTGCTGGCACAAGCTATCGTGCGGCAGCAAAAAAAGCGATGGCGTCGGTGGTGAATATTAATACCGAAAAAGAAGCGAGTGTCCAACAAAATCCTTTATTGAATGATCCCTTGTTTAGGCGCTTCTTTGGCGATCAACTCCCACCCCAAACGCAAAGAAAATCTAGCCTTGGCTCTGGCGTTATCGTGAGCCCGCAAGGTTACATCCTTACAAACAATCATGTCATCGAAGAGGCGGACGCCATCAATGTCGCGTTGCCCGACGGACGCAAAGCGGTGGCGAAAGTAGTGGGCACTGACCCAGACACTGACCTAGCGGTGATAAAAATTGATCTGCCAGATTTACCGGCGATTGTGTTTGGTCAAACTGATCAAGCGAGCGTCGGTGATGTTGTGCTGGCAATCGGTAATCCATTTGGTGTTGGCCAAACAGTGACGATGGGTATTATTTCTGCGTTGGGTAGAAATGATGTCGGTATCAATACCTACGAAAATTTTATTCAAACAGACGCGGCAGTTAACCCAGGCAATTCAGGTGGCGCGTTGGTTGACGTGAATGGCAATTTGATAGGCGTGAACTCAGCAATATTTTCGAGCAGTGGTGGATCACTTGGAATAGGCTTTGCGATACCCGTTTCAACCATCAGGTCGGTCATGGAATCGATTATCAATAATGGGCAAGTGGTGCGTGGTTGGATTGGCGTTGAGCCACAGGACATCACGGCAGAGATGGCTGAAAGTTTCAACATTAAACAAGCGTCTGGCGCAATCATCGCGGGTGTTGTACGTGGCGGCCCAGCAGATAATGCAGGTGTGCGGCCTGGCGACATCGTTCTATCGGTAGCTGATAAAACTGTCGCCAACCGCAATGAAATTCTTAATGTGATCGCGCAACTAAAACCAAATAGTAAAGCGAAATTTAAGATACTAAGACGCACCACGGAATTGACTTTGGATATCGTAGTTGGCAAGCGGCCAGCATTAAAGCGCGAAGAGTAAGCGACATTTATGCATATTAAAGACCTGAATCGCTATCTTCTCGAGCTTTCTGAAAATAACCAACGCGCTTGGTTCGTGATGAACAAGCCTCGCTATGATATTTTGCGTGCGGAGTTCCTGCAATTTGTGACGCAAGTCATTGCCACCGTGAGCAAGTTCGATCCCGCGATTGCTGACTGTGATCCGAAAAAAGCGATCTTCCGCATCAATCGGGACGTGCGATTCGCACACGATAAATCGCCCTACAAAACCACGTTCTCCGCCGCCATTGTTGCCAGCGGAAGAAAGCGACCAAGCGAAGGTGGTGGCCCCGCGTATTACTTTCAGTTGGATGCCAAAGGAAATCTGTTCTTGGCCCTAGGGGAATATATTCCACCCGCCGACCGTGTTAACGCAATTCGCCGTCGAATGGTGGATGACAGCGCTGCATTCATCAAAGTGTTCAAGAATAAAGCGCTCAGGACGACTTTTGGAAGCGAATTTCAGGTTGAAGCAAAGCTCGCACGTGCGCCGAAAGGTTTCGATCCAGAGCATCCTTTAATCGAACAAATAAAATTGAAGAGTTTCATGATTTGGACGGAATACCCAATTGCTGGCTTAGATTCTGACCAGGTTTGTGCGCTTTTATGTCAAGGCTTTAAAGATGGATTCCCTATTGTTGCCTGGCTCAGGAGCGTCGCCCCAAGCTAAAAGCGTGATTAATTTTCTGTTTGTTCCGGCGCTTTCGTCGCTCTAGCAAAAATCGGTGCAACGAGAAGCCCGAGTTCATATAGCAGACACATGGGCACAGCCAGTGAGATTTGGCTGACCAAATCGGGCGGCGTGACAATCGCCGCAATCACAAATGCGCCAACGATGACATAGGAACGAATCGCGCGTAATTTTTCGATGGGCACAATCCCCATGCGAACCAGAACAACAACAACAATTGGAACTTCAAAAGTTACGCCAAATGCAAGGCACATCGACATGATGAAATCGAGATAATTTTCAATGTCGGGCGAGACAGTAATCGACGATGGTGCAAACTCACCGATAAACTTGAACACGCGGCCAAACACGAAAAAATAGCAGAACGCCACGCCTGAGAGAAAAAGCACCGACGAGGAAATCACCAAGGGCGCAACCAATCTCTTCTCATGCGCATACAAACCTGGTGCAACAAAAGCCCATGCTTGATAAAGAACCCAAGGCAAAGCCAGCATAAATGCCAGCAACAAGGTGACTTTCATGGGTACTAGGAACGGAGAAATAACGCCAGTCGCGATCATTTTTGCCCCTACAGGGAGCGCAGCAACCATGGGCTGCGCCAAAAAATCGTAAATTTTTGACGGCCCAGGCCATGTAAATAGGGCTGTGCACACTACCGCAATGCCGATGCATGCCTTCACCAAGCGGTCGCGTAGTTCGACCAAATGGGACATAAAACTATCGAGGGGTTCCTGCGAATTGGTATCGGTCATGCAGAATCCAAATAGATATAGACAAAGAGGCGCGTTTAGAAAAAGCTGGACTTCGCTTTGCTCACAACACGATAACGCGCCATACGGGCCGCGCCGGACACGACGCGCTGTGTGCGCCCTTGCTGATTTTTGTACCATGCGGGTAAAGAAGATTGGCGAAGTAATTTTTTCCGCCGAAAGTCTTTCACCTTGGTTGAGTAATGCGCGGTCATTTCTGCCGCGTTAGGGGCTACGTCATGACCGCCCCATACTTCGTTGAGGCGCTGCTGCGCTTCAGAGAATTCTTGCGTAATCGATTGCTCTACACCCTGCGCTGCAGCCTGCACTTCAGTCTGCATTTTTCGCAGCTCTTCAAGCTCCATTTCGCGACCGACTTCAGATTTCACATCAGCGATGTAGCGCTGCGCGCGACCCAGCAAAGAGCCAGCCATGCGCGCTACTTTGGGTAAATCTTTAGGACCGATAACTAGCAGCGCCACGACGCCGATCAGCGCCATTTTGCTGAGACCGAGATCAAACATATGTCAATTGATAAGCAAATTATTGCTTCATCTTTTCCTTGGCATCGACATCAACGGTGCCTTTGTCGGCCACTTGTTGCTGCGTTGCCATTGGCGTGGATGTAGGCGAACTCGGCTTATCTTCTTCGCCTTTAATGCCGTCCTTGAAGCCTTTTACTGCTTTGCCCAAATCACTACCGACATTGCCGAGTTTCTTTGTGCCAAACACCAAAACAACCACAACCAAGACCAAAATCCAATGCCAAATACTTAATGAACCCATACTAAACTCCTCTTGAGAGATGTACTCCCACTATTGAATACGAAACCTGATGTTTGATTTTTTTGCCACTTTGCGAGACTTAAACTAAACCAGTCCAAGGGCGTGCACCGCCGATTACATGCAAGTGCAGATGATACACCTCTTGCCCGCCATCCGGTCCCGTGTTGATCAGTGTCTTGTAACCACCTGTAAATTCACCCGCTTCGTTAGTTATGAGCGCGCAACCCTGTTGTTGCGCGAGTTGCGGTGCCAAACTCAGCATTTTTCCCAATAAATCGGCATCCGCCGCCTCTGTGTGGGAGAGACTCGCGATATGTTTTTTGGGGATAATCAAAAAATGAACCGGCGCTGCTGGCCGGATGTCATTAAATGCCATCACGTGTTCGTCTTCATACACCACCTTAGCAGGAATTTGCTTCGAGACGATTTTGCAAAAAATACAGTTATCCATAATGCCCTCAAAGTTTCACGCAAGAACTTATTAATTCTCCTGGCGCTGCGCTTTTTCTTGCAAGCCAGACAGACCTTCGCGGCGAGCCAATTCTTGAATCACGTCATGCGATGACAAGCCAAACTGTGCCAACATCACCATGGAATGAAACCAGAGATCGGCACACTCATACAATAAGTGAGATGTATCGCCAGAAACGCGGGCGTCTTTTGCCGCAAGAACAGTTTCTGTAGCTTCTTCGCCAATTTTCTTCAAAATGGCGTCATCACCTTTTGCAAACAATCTGGCGACGTACGATAGTTGTGCGTCGCCACCATTGCACGGCTTGCGCGCTTCAATGACTGTATGCAGACGCAATAAAATGTCGTTCGCATCGAATTCTTTGGTGTTTTGTTGGCTCATAAATGCGTTGAATCAAGGTCATCCACGACGGGGTCCGCGGTGATCCAGTCACCGTCGTTCACCGAGCCATTGAATTTTTGGAAGAAGCATGAATGCCGCCCTGTATGGCAGGCGATGCCGCCCACTTGCTCGATCTTCAGCAGCACCACATCTTCATCACAATCTAAGCGCATTTCCAACACTTTTTGAAAATGCCCTGACTCTTCGCCTTTATGCCACAACTTTTTGCGCGAACGACTCCAGTACACCGCCTCGCCAGTTTCGACTGTTTTGGTTAACGCCTCACGATTCATCCACGCAAACATCAGGACGTCATTGGTCGTGGCTTCTTGGGCGATCACCGGCACTAAACCTTGATCATCCCATTTCACTTTATTTAACCAACGTGCTGAACTCATACGAGCCTCATCGAAATGTGTTGCGCTGCCATAAATTGTTTTGCTTCTTGCACTGTGTGCTGCCCATAATGAAAAATACTCGCTGCCAGCACGGCATCTGCGCCGCCCAGCTTGATGCCATCTGCCAAATCTTGTAAGGAACCTACACCGCCTGAAGCTATCACTGGGATACCTACCGCTTCAGTCACTGCACGTGTTAGCGCCAAATCGAATCCTGAACGAGTGCCGTCCTTGTCCATACTGGTTAACAATATTTCACCGGCGCCAAAACCCTCCATTTGCTGCGCCCATTCGATCGCGTCCAAGCCTGTTGGATTTCGCCCACCGTGTGTAAAAACCTCCCATTTGCTAGGCGCGACTTGCTTTGCATCGATTGCCACCACGATACATTGCGAACCGTATTTTTGCGCCGCCTCGCGTACTAATGTGGGGTTGGTCACGGCGGACGTATTCATCCCGACCTTGTCTGCGCCAGCATTCAGCAGACGGCGCACATCCGCCACTGAGCGAACGCCGCCACCAACCGTCAAAGGAATAAATACCTGCGAAGCGACCGCTTCAATTATGGGGAGAATCAGATCACGCCCGTCAGACGAGGCGGTAATGTCAAGAAAGGTGATTTCGTCCGCGCCTTGCTCATCGTAACGCCGCGCAATTTCAACTGGGTCGCCCGCGTCTCGTAGTTCTTGGAAGTTGATCCCTTTCACCACGCGCCCGGCCGTGACATCTAAGCATGGGATCACGCGCTTTGCTAAAGTCATGACGCGCCTTCGTCGTAAGGATACACGCCGGTCAGTTCATCGGCGCGTTCTTGCGCCGCCAATAAGTCCAAAGTACCTTCGTAAATTGAACGACCGCAAATCACGCCTTCGATACCCTCATCTTCTACTGCGCACAGTGCTTCGACGTCGGCCAAAACATGCACGCCACCTGAGGCGATAACGGGAATACTGACCGCTTTTGCCAAGGCCACTGTGGCATCAATATTCACACCACCCATCATGCCATCGCGCCCAATATCGGTATAAATAATCGCTTCAACGCCGTAACCCTCAAATTTTTGCGCAAGATCAACCACGTCATGGCCAGACAATTTACTCCAGCCATCGGTGGCGACTTTGCCATCTTTAGCGTCGATCCCAACAATGATTTGGCCAGGGAACGCGCTACAGGCATCCGCTAAAAAACCTGGGCTTTTCACTGCCGCTGTGCCGATGATGATGTAAGAGACGCCGCTGTTCAAATAGCGTTCTATGGTGTCGAGATCGCGTATGCCACCACCCAATTGCACCGGCACTTCGTCAATCTCGTTTTCTACAGCAAAATCGCGCACGGCTTGAATAATCGCCTTCACCGCCGCTTCGTTCTTCGGCTTGCCCGCAAACGCCCCGTTCAGATCAACCAAATGGAGCCGTCGAGCGCCTTGTTCTAGCCAATGACGCGCCATCTCGGCAGGATTTTCCGAGAAAACGGTCGCTTGATCCATATCGCCTTGTTTAAGGCGTACGCAGTGACCGTCTTTCAGGTCGATAGCAGGAATGAGCAGCATGGTGAGAAAGTATGAGGGTGTGAGGGAGTAAAAATAAGGATGTTAGTGAAGATCTCTGGACTCTATCTGTCGGCAACTACGGTTTCCAGTGTACAAAATTTTTATACAATTGTAAGCCAGCCTTGGCGCTCTTTTCAGGATGGAACTGTGTCGCAAAAATATTGTCCCTTGCCACAGCGGCTGCAAACGGTGCGCCATAATCGCTGGTACCAACGACATGGGCGGCGACACTAGGCTGCGCATAGAAACTGTGTACAAAGTAAAAATAATCATTATCCGCAATACCTTGCCACAATGCGTGCGCACGGCCATGCATATCGGCGGCATTCTGCTTCACGCGGTTCCAGCCCATTTGTGGCACTTTGAAACGCGAGCCGTCGGCTTGCAATTTTCCGGCTAAATCAAACCGCACAACCTCGCCGGGTAACAAGGCCAAGCCTGGCGTATCGCCCTCTGCGCTGCGTTCAAACAACATTTGTTCGCCAACGCAGACGCCAAACATGGGCTTATTTTTGGCGGCCTCTAATAAGGCATCCTGCAAGCCTGATTCGCGCAGGCAAGACATACAGTCGGGCATCGCGCCTTGTCCGGGCAATACGAGCCGATCTGCCGATCGAATATCCGCCACGTCGCCCGATATCACTACCTCAGCTTCTGGCGCTACCGCTCGCAATGCTTGCGCCACCGAGCGCAAGTTACCCATTCCATAATCCACCACAACAATTTTATTCATAACGCATTCAACGAATTCTGTTATCACTCTAATTCTAAAAACATGGGAGTATGACCAAAAATATCCCTTTTTGCGCATACTCTTAAAGCGCATTCAATTTATACCCAATAGAGTATATTAAAGACTGCCCTTAGTTGATGGAATCGTACCAGCGGCGCGTGCATCGAGTTCTGCCGCCATACGCAATGCGCGCCCAAACGCTTTAAACACTGTTTCGCATTGGTGGTGCGCATTGTCGCCACGCAAGTTATCGATGTGCAAGGTGACCAAGGCGTGGTTCACAAAACCTTGAAAGAATTCATGCGTAAGATCAACGTCAAACGACCCTATCATCGCCCGCGTGAAAGGCACATGAAACTCTAGCCCTGGTCGACCAGAAAAATCTAACACTACGCGTGACAAAGCTTCATCTAAAGGCACATAGGCGTGCCCGTAACGGCGTATGCCTTTTTTATCGCCCATCGCTTGTGCCACGGCTTGCCCCAGCGTAATGCCCACATCTTCAACGGTATGGTGCGCATCGATGTGCAAATCACCGTGCGCCTCAATCTCCAAATCAATTAAGCCATGGCGCGCAATTTGATCCAGCATATGATCCAGAAAAGGTACGCCGGTATTGAGTTTTTGTTGGCCTGTGCCATCGAGATTAATGGCAACGCGAATTTGGGTTTCGTTGGTGTTGCGGGTGACTGCAGCGGTACGTTGGGCTTGCATAAGATTCAATCTTGGTTGGCTAAAGC
>CAYPNW010000003.1:10277-19747 GCA_964411965.1 uncultured Burkholderiaceae bacterium | reverse complement strand
GTGACTGCAGCGGTACGTTGGGCTTGCATAAGATTCAATCTTGGTTGGCTAAAGCAAATAATGCGGCTGGTAATGCGGTTGGTTATGACACTGGAATCGAGACTTAAGACAATTCGCGTAAAGATTCACTTAAGGCATCAAGCAGCAGCGTGTTTTCCTGCGCTGTGCTGACGGTAATACGCAAGCAGTTCGCCAGCAACTGATGCATTTTACCTACATTTTTCACCAAAATTTTGCGCGTTAACAATTGCTTAAAAACTTGTTCCCCGTTGGACACACGAATCAGGATAAAGTTGGCGGCCGAGGGGAAGACTTCAACACTAGGCAAAAGCGCCAATTTTTCCGCCAAAAGGCCGCGCTGACGGCGTAATTCAGCCGCTTGATTTTCCAAAACAGCCACGTGATCGAGCATAAAATCGGCCGCCGCCTCCGTCAACACGTTGATGTTGTAGGGCGGCCTGACCTTCTCGATCTGGTCCAATAAGCTTTGTGCCGCAGACATGTAACCAAGTCGTATGCCTGCCAAACCTAACTTTGACACGGTGCGCATGACGACCAAATTGTCGAACTCGGGTAGACGCGACATGAAACTGACTTGGGCGAAGGCTTCATAGGCTTCGTCCACCACCACCAATCCATGTTGGCCTACCGCGTGCAAAATTGCCTCGATATCAGCGACCGAAAACAAGGTACCCGTTGGATTATTGGGGTATGACAAATAAGTAATCGCAGGGCGATGCTGCGCGATGGCGGCCAACATTGCCGGGCAATCTAAGGTGAAATCTGCCCGCAGTGGTACACCAATAAATTCCATGCCTGCAAAACGGGCCGACATGTCGTACATCACAAAACTCGGCAAGGGCGCTAGCACCTTGGCACCTGGCCGCGCACAGGCAACCGACAACATGGAAATAAGTTCGTCTGAGCCATTGCCTAAGATCGTCGAATAGCCTTGTGGCACACCGAAGTGCAGCGCTATTTTTTCTTTCAACTGCCGATAGCTAGGGACGGGATAACGATTGAGCGCCACTTCAGACAAACGCAACGCCAAGCCCTGCTTGAGCTCGTCCGACAAAGTGTAAGGGTTTTCCATGGCTTCGAGTTTGACGAAGCCCGTGGCATCTGGCACGTGATACGCAGACAAAGCGAGGATGTCTGGGCGCACAATGCGGGAGGCGAGGTTTTCTTTATACTCCATTATGTATCATCTTTTCAATTATCTTTGCGCCCTATTGATAAGCGCAAACCATGATGCGAACTAAGATACTCCACTTTTTTCATACAAAATGCCAAGCTCATTATCGATTAAAACTGGATGATCATCGACGTTTGCGACAGCATTCAGCTCGCGCGAAGTAAGTCCCAATTCGGCTGCCTGTTTCAAGCGTTTTTCTATCATTGTGCAGTAAGTTTGGTTCAGCTCGAAGCCGACAAAATCACGCCCACAATTTTTTGCGGCGACAGCGGTGGTACCGCTGCCCATGAAAGGATCAAGTACCACGCCGCCGAGTGGGCAAGAGGCTTTGATCATTCGCTCTACTATTTCTAGTGGCTTTTGGGTGGGATGATCTTCCCTTTCCCGATGTTCGCGATGTAGGCGCGAAACGCTCCACACATCTTTCGGATTAAAACCCATTTCCAACCATTTTGCGCCTTCGAATTTTTTTCGACTACGGGCTTTTTTTGTCACGGCGTCGTAAGGAATTCGTATCGCATCTAAATCGAAATAGTAGTCTTTGCCATTCACAAAAAAACCAATCGTGTCGTGCACAGAAGAATACTTGCGCACACTGCCGCCCATAGACGGTACGCGCCTATCCCAGATAATTTCGTTCACCATCGTCATGCGTTGCTTGAGCATGACAAACACTTCTGGCGAGTATCGCCAAGTAAGGTAAATGTAGAGGCTACCGTTGGGTTTGAGTTTTTCTAGAGCGAGATCTAACCATTGCTGCATCCATTGCAAGTAATCGGCGCTTTCCAGTTTGTCCGAATCGTTGCCGTAATCTTTGCCCAAGCCATACGGCGGATCAGCCAAAATTAAATCAACACTGGCAGGGGGCAGTCGGCTTAAACCTTGCAAAGCGTCTTCACAAAAGACCTGATTTCGCCAGCCCGACTGCGCATTGTTCATGGCGTCAATCTCATCTCGGCACTACGTGCGTGTGCTTGCAAGCCTTCACCGTAGGCCAATTCGGCCGCGACTGCGCCTAATGTTTGCGCGCCTTGTTCGCTGACATGAATGATCGATGAGCGTTTTTGGAAGTCGTACACGCCTAACGGCGAGGAAAAACGCGCCGTACGAGAAGTCGGCAAAACGTGGTTCGGCCCCGCGCAATAATCACCCAAGGATTCTGATGAGAAGCGGCCTAAAAACAAGGCGCCCGCATGGCGAATAAGATCCGCCCATTGTTGCGGATCTTGCGCCGAAATTTCACAGTGTTCCGCTGCAATATCATTCGCAATTGCACAGGCTTCGTGCATGTTGCGCACTTTGATTAGCGCACCGCGATTGGTCAGCGAAGTACGAATAATGTCGTGCCGAGGCATGGTATCGATGAGCTTGTCGATACTTGCTTGTACGGCATCTAGATACGCTGCATCAGGGCATAGCAAAATCGACTGCGCTAATTCATCGTGCTCGGCTTGCGAGAATAAATCCATCGCCACCCAATCGGGATTAGTGCTGCCATCGCACAACACTAATATTTCTGAGGGCCCGGCAATCATATCGATACCCACGACGCCGAACACGCGACGTTTCGCGGCCGCGACATACGCGTTGCCTGGGCCGACAATTTTATCAACGGCAGGGATGGTGTCTGTGCCAAATGCCAAGGCGGCGACCGCTTGTGCACCACCGATGGTAAACACCCGATCAACTCCAGCTAGTGCGGCTGCGGCCAGTACCAATGGGTTTTTTACGCCATCGGGCGTCGGCACCACCATAATGACTTGCTCGACCCCGGCGACCTTAGCGGGAATCGCATTCATTAACACCGAAGAGGGGTAGGCTGCCTTGCCGCCCGGCACATACAAACCAACACGATCAAGTGGCGTGACTTTTTGCCCCAACACCGTACCGTCGGCTTCGGTATAGCTAAATCCGGCCGAGCCGCAGGCTAATTTTTGCGCTTCGTGATAATCACGTACTCTTTGTGCCGCTACTTCAAGCGCATGGCGTCGAGTTGGCGTCAATGCTGCAAGAGCGGCGTGCAACTCCGCTTGGGGGATTTCGAATTCCGCCACAGAACTTGCCTGTAATCGGTCGAAACGATTACTGAGCGCTAATAAAGCTGCATCGCCGCGTAGCTTGACGTCGGCAATAATTTCTGCAGCAACACGATCTATCGCTTCGTCTGTGTCTGCTTCAAATGCCAGCAGGGTGGAAAGCTGTTTTGAAAAATCAGGCTGGCTTGAATCCATGCGACGCACGGGCAAACGATTACTGAGTTTGGGTGTGTCGTTGTCAGTGCGATTGGTAGCTTGAGTATCCATGATCATGAACCGGCGACGCTGGCGAAAGCATCGAGTATGGGTTGTAAGCGTAAGCGTTTGAGCTTGAGTGCAGCTTGATTCACGACCAAGCGTGAGGAAATGTCCATGATGTGCTCAACTTCGATCAAATGATTCGCACGCAAGGTGTTGCCCGTGCTCACCAAATCCACGATTGCATCTGACAAACCGACCAAGGGCGCTAATTCCATAGAGCCGTACAATTTAATCAGGTCAATGTGCACACCTTTACTAGCAAAGTGATTACGTGCAATTTCCGTATATTTGGTAGCCACGCGCAATCGCGCGCCCTGCCGCACTGCCCTTGCGTAATCAAAGCCTTCCGATACCGCCACGGACATACGGCATTGCGCAATTTGCAGGTCGATGGGTTGATAAAGCCCGGCACCGCCATGCTCTTGCAGAACATCTTTACCCGCGACACCAAAATCTGCCGCGCCGTATTGCACATAGGTGGGTACGTCAGAAGCTCTGACGATAATCACGCGGATATTGGGATCATTCGTACCAATGATGAGCTTGCGTGATTTTTCTGGGTCTTCGCTGACACGAATGCCAGCGGCTTCCAGTAAGGGCAAGGTTTCTTCAAATATGCGCCCTTTTGAAAGCGCCAAAGTTAGCTGCTGAAAATCGTCCGTGTGTGATGTTGGAGCGTTCATAGTCACCATTGTTTGTTACTTCACACGCTGTATTTGTGCACCGACGCCAGACAACTTCGCCTCCATTTTGTCGTAGCCCCGATCCAAATGATAAATACGATCGATTAGGGTGTCGCCCTCGGCGGCCAAAGCGGCAATCACCAGCGAAGCAGAGGCGCGCAAGTCGGTTGCCATGACTGGCGCACCGACCAATTTATCAACGCCATTGACGATAGCAGTATGGCCATCAATTTCAATTTGTGCACCCAAGCGGTTCATTTCTTGCACATGCATAAATCGGTTTTCGAAAATCGTTTCAGTCACCCGACTGGTTCCCTGCGCAATGCAATTGAGCGCCATAAATTGCGCCTGCATATCGGTAGGAAAGCCTGGATACTCGGTTGTGCGAAAGCTTACCGCTTTTGGCCGCGCACCCATTTGCGCACGTATCCAATCCGGGCCAGTTGTCAGGACAACGCCCGCATCGCGCAATTTATCTAATGCCACATCCAAAATATCACTGCGCGTATTCTTCAATGTAATGTCGCCGCCAACAGCCGCGACGGCGCACAGGAAGGTGGCTGTTTCAATGCGATCAGCGATGACGGTATGCGTCGCGCCATGCAAGCTCTCGACACCTTGAATAATCAAACGATCTGTTCCCACGCCGCTAATCTGCGCGCCCATCGCGATCAAGAGATTCGCTAAGTCCGTGACTTCTGGCTCGCGTGCGGCGTTCTCTAAAACGGTTTCGCCTTCCGCGAGTGTGGCGGCCATTAAAAGGTTTTCAGTACCCGTTACGGTAATCATGTCCGTGACAATGCGTGCGCCTTTCAGCTTTTTCGCCTTGGCGTGAATGTAGCCCGCTTCAATATGAATTTCCGCGCCCATCGCCTGCAAACCCTTGATGTGCTGATCCACAGGGCGCGAACCGATCGCGCAACCGCCGGGCAAGCTCACTTTCGCTTCGCCGAAACGTGCCAACAACGGTCCAAGTACCAAAATTGAGGCGCGCATAGTTTTCACTAAATCGTAGGGCGCTTCCAACTTGTCTACCTCGCTACCATTGAGGCTTAGAACATCACCCTCAAACGTCGCTTGCAAACCCATTTGGCGCAATAGTTTGAGCATGGTCGCGACATCGTTCAGTGCCGGCACGTTATTTAAAACCAGCGTTTCCTTCGTCAATAATCCCGCGCAAAGGATAGGTAGCGCCGCATTTTTCGCGCCAGAAATGACGATCTCGCCGTTCAAGCGCCGGCCACCTGTAATCAGTAACTTATCCATAATTATTTAAATTCTTCAGGCGTTAAGGTCTTCATAGAAAGCGCATGTATTTCTTCTCGCATGCGATCGCCCAGCGCTGCATAAACGATTTGGTGGCGTTGAATGAGACGCTTGCCGACGAAAGCCTCGGACACGATGACGGCAGTGAAATGTTGTCCATCACCTTCCACTTCTAGGTGTGTACACGCCAAACCGGCGGCGATATAGGATTTGATTTGATCAGGAGTTGGATACACAATAATTTCTTCTAAAAAATAACACGCGCAAAAACTAAGCGCGCAATTTATAACCGCGTTTGAGCATTTGAACCGCGATGAACGCAAACAACCCAAATGACAAACTCACTACCGTTGCGCTAAAAAATGGACTCACGTCTGATTGTCCAAAAAAGCCATAACGGAAACCATCAATCATGTAGAAAAATGGATTCAAATGCGAGAGCCCCTGCCAGAAAGGCGGCAAGGAGTGAATGGAATAAAACACGCCTGACAGAAAGGTCGCAGGCACAATAAAAAAGTTTTGAAACGCCGCTAATTGGTCAAATTTTTCAACCCAAATGCCGGCAATTAAGCCCATCGTACCGAGCATCGCCGCACCTAACAAGGCAAATACAATAATCCAAATCGGTGCGGCAAAACTCATGTGAGTAAACCAAACGGTCACCAAAAATACACCCGCCCCCACGGCGAGTCCACGTACCACGGCTGCTAGAACATAGGCGAAAAAAATATCCCAGTGAGACAAAGGTGGTAACAAAATAAAAACCAAATTTCCGGTAATTTTTGATTGAATTAATGACGATGAAGCATTCGCAAAAGAATTTTGCAACAGACTCATCATCACCAAACCGGGAATCAAAAAAGAGGTGTACTGCACGCCAGGATAAACCTGAACATGCGACTCTAGGACGTGACCAAAAATCAAAAGATAAAGCATGGCCGTGACGATAGGCGCCGTGACTGTCTGCGTGGCCACTTTCCAGAATCGTAAAACTTCTTTATAAAATAATGTTTGAAAGCCGCTCATTTAACGTCCCCAACAATTTGTAAGAACACGTCTTCCAAATCTGCTTGCTCTAATTGCATGGCTTCAATCCCGCAACCTGCCATACGTAATTCAGCCAAAATTGGCTCCACTTCAGCGTAATCATTCACGCGCAAAAGATACTGGTTTGCTTCCATTGGTTCATCGTGAAGAATCAAGGCTGCGCTCAACTTTTCTGGCAAGCTGCCATTCTTCAAAGTGAGCTTCATTTGTGAGCCAGAGATACGTTGAATTAAGGCGGACATATTGTCGAGCGCAACGACCTTTCCCAATTTGAGCATCGCAACGCGATTGCACAGTGCTTGCGCTTCTTCCAAATAATGCGTGGTTAACACCACCGTGTGACCTTCTTTGTTTAAGCGCGAAATGAACTTCCACAAGGTTTGACGCAGACCAACATCCACACCAGCCGTGGGTTCGTCGAGTACGATAACGGGTGGTTTGTGCACCAACGCTTGCGCGACTAGCACACGCCGTTTCATGCCACCCGAGAGAGCGCGCATATTCGTATCTGCCTTGCCAGTGAGATCGAGATTTTCCATGACCTCATCGATCCACTTATCGTTATTTCTGACGCCGAAATAACCTGATTGCATACGCAGAGTTTCGCGCACTGTAAAAAACGGATCGAATACCAATTCTTGTGGAACAACGCCAATATTGCGCCGTGCCGCGCGGTAATCGGTGACGACATCGTGCCCTTGCACTCGCACTGTTCCTTCATCGGCGCGAATCAGACCCGCGATGATAGAAATTAAGGTCGTTTTACCCGCGCCGTTGGGGCCCAGTAAGCCGAAAAATTCACCTTCTTCTATGGTAAGTGAGACACCGCCCAGCGCTTGCAATGATTTGTAGCGCTTTTTTACGTCTGAAATTTGGATAGCAGCCATAGACAAAAAACGCCCAGAGGCGCGGTAATGGAACGCATTAAACTGCGGAAAAGTCTTGAATTATAAGAGTTTTTTAACTTGCCGAGGCGGGGAACGCAGATTACTTACACCAGTGAGCGAGTGTGAAGGCGTTGAAATAAAAAATAGCTACGCAGCCAGGTCCACTGTCGATGCGTCGAAAGCGAAGAATTGCTCGATACCATACACCTTCATTAAGCTGCGCAAATTACTGGAGAATCCAGAAAAGTGCAGCTCGATACCCTTTTTTTCCGCATAACGTTGCCAGCCCAGCAGAACCGCAACTGCGCTAGAGTCAACTGATGTTAAAGGCGACAAATCAAAATTGCGCTCGCCTTTATCAATTGCCACGACACCGGCGGCGGCGATCCGTGCAGCGTTACTGAGGTTAAGCATAGGTTCAAACGCAAACATAAGTACTCGCGCTTATTTTGCTGACTTACTTGCGCCGTTTGCGGCGAGCTTGGCATTTTTTTCGCTCAGAACCTTAATCAAACCATCAATGCTGGTTTTTTTAATCTCAGCGGAGAAATTACCTTTATAAGTTTCAACCAACCAAGCACCAAGCACACTGATATCGTAGATCTTCCAACCAGTCGCGGTTTTTTCAAGGCGATAATTCAAAATAATAGGCTCACCCCGGGTTGGGATGATTTGGCTCTTTACTTCGACTTCGGTATCTTCTGGTGCTGCTCTCAATGGTTTAAATTCAACCCGTTGGTCCTTGATTTGCGAAATCGTATTGGCATAGGTATAGACCAACAGCGTGCGGAATTCATTGGTTAATTGCTTTTGTTGCTCTGGCGTGGCATCGCGCCAAAATCTGCCCGCAGCCAACGAAGTCATTCGACCAAAATCGATAAAAGGAAGTACCTTCGTTTCGACCAAATCAAGAATGCGTTTCTGATTGCCGGCTTGAATGTCTTTATCCGTTTTGGCAAGATCAATAATCTCTTGGCTCAAACGCTTAACAAGCGCGTCTGGCGCCTCTTCTGCCGCTATTGCTGGCATCACAAAGCCAACACAAAGCAAACACAAAGCTAAAAACTGATTCAATTTTTTCATATTTTTTCCAATTTTGATGCGCATACACGCTGAATAAAAGTTTTTCCCGGTATCCCTACCGATTAATGATCACAACATCGATTCGGTTGACCCAGACTTTATTACTTATCTAAAAATCTATTGCGCGTCTGGATTGACTTGAGCGGCACGGCGTTGTAAGTGCCCGTCACGCGTGAACACGTACTTATCAAGCGCCGCCTCTTCCAGTAAATTTGTCGCCTCCAATGCCGCAGCGCGCTTATCTACCACCCTTACCACTGAGCTTGTGTAGCGAACCACTGGCTTAGCTTGCGCAAAAAGAATATCGCCCCAAAGATCAATCGGCAGTGCGAGCGCATCTCTTACTGTCGATGGTCCAAATAAGGGCAAAATGAAATAAGGCCCTGGTTTTACGCCCCACACTCCCAAAGTTTGACCAAAGTCTTCCAAATGCTTCGGTAGTCCCTCGCGCGATGCTACGTCGATCACCCCGCCAAGGCCGAACGTTGTGTTCAATACCAAACGCAGCAGGTCTGTGCCGCTTTCCTCAAATTTGCCTTGCAGCAAATTGTTTACCGCTGTCCAAATATCACCAATATTCGCAAAAAAATTACCAATACCAGCCTGCACGAATTCCGGTAGCACCGTTTGGTAACTATTTGCGGCAGGTTTCAAAATAACCTCATCCAAACCTTCGTTAAAACTATAAATCGCGCGGTTATAGCCTTCCAACGGATCGTCAGGGTTATTTCCGATACCGGTTTTGATGCTGATGTTGGTTAGCGCTTCGCCTGCATCAGCACTAATAGATTCAATTACATTGCCCGTGCTTTGTTTCACTTTGCCGATGGTCGTGCAAGCCGAGCTGAGCAACATTATGCAGACTAGACTCAGCCATGCAAGCCATCTAAAAGAGACAATAGCTTCGGCGCTTTTGCCGTTACTAAGACTTGTAAAGTAGGGCACTCTCATTTTTTATCATCCTTTCCTTCAGCCGCCTTACTAAACAAAAATTGGCTAATTAAGTTCTCCA
>CAYPNW010000003.1:6547-10177 GCA_964411965.1 uncultured Burkholderiaceae bacterium | reverse complement strand
TCATCCTTTCCTTCAGCCGCCTTACTAAACAAAAATTGGCTAATTAAGTTCTCCAACACAATCGCGGGCTGCGTCAATTTGATTTTGTCGCCTGCAACCAGATTATTTACATCGCCACCGGGTTCAATACCAATGTATTGCTCACCAAGCAAACCTGCAGTCAGTATTTTGGCAGAGCTGTCTTTTGGAAAGCGATAGCGCTCTTCCAATTGCATGACGACCGTGGCTTGGAAAGTCTTATCATCAAACTTGATTGCGCTCACGCGCCCTACCACTACCCCAGCACTCTTTACCGCTGCCTTGGCTTTCAAGCCGCCAATATTGTCAAAACGAGTCGTGACTTCGTAGGTTTTCTCAAATGAGAGGCTACTCAGATTTCCCGCTTTGAGGGCCAAAAAAAGCAAGGCAGCCGCGCCTAACAGCACGAACAAGCCAACTAACGCATCTAATGATTTCTTTTGCATTTTATGTCCTTCGTTGCTGAAGCAAATTGTTCAGCAAAGTTTTTACGCTTTCTTAAAATTAATTCTATAGTGCATTACTTTTGTCGTTGGTCTGATAACGCTCATTGAAACATGGCTGCGGTCAACAAAAAATCCAACCAAAGTACTAAAAGTGATGAAATTACCACCGTTCTGGTTGTCGCGCGCGCGACTCCTTCTGGCGTGGGCTGCGTCTCGTAACCTTGAAACAAGGCTACAAAAGTAACGGCAAATCCAAACACGATACTTTTGATCACGCCATTTCCGATATCTTGCCAAATATCGACACCAGACTGCATCTGCGACCAAAACGCGCCTTCATCAACGCCAATCAAATTGACACCCACGATATAACCGCCAATGACGCCCATGGCATTAAAAATCAGCGTCAAAATCGGCAAACAGATCAAACCAGCGACAAAACGTGGCGCGATCACCCTTTGCAAGGGGTTGACCGCCATCATCTCCATCGCGGCCAATTGCTCGCCAGCTTTCATCAAGCCAATCTCGGCTGTGAGCGAAGTGCCTGCGCGTCCAGCAAATAACAGCGCCGTTACCACGGGGCCCAACTCACGCACCAATGCTAACGCAACCAATAAGCCCAGCGCCTCTTCCGATCCGTAGCGATTGAGGGTGTAATAGCCCTGATAACCCAGCACAAAGCCAACAAAAAGCCCAGAAATGGCAATAATGACGAGCGAATAGTTACCAATAAAGTGCACTTGATCCGTAATGAGCCTTGGGCGCCGCCAAAGGCCAAACGAACTGCCTAGGATCGCGACAAAGCTTCTACTGGCATATCCTAGATCTGCCACCGCTTGTCGGGTCGCCGCCCCCACCTTCGCCAGAAAAGTAAGCACTAGTTTGCTCCTTTTCGATGATTGCCATTACGGTCGCCCGCGCTCAGTCCTAAATCTTCGGCAAAAGAATGCCCTGGATAATGAAACGGCACTGGGCCATCTAACTCGGCATGCACAAATTGTTTGACGTAAGGATCCGCAGAACTGCGCATTTCCTCCGGAGAACCATGCGCTACGATTTTTCCTTGCGAGAGGAAATAGACATAGTCTGCAATCGCAAATGATTCATGTACGTCGTGCGAAACCAATATCGAGGTTGACCCAAGGGCATCGTTGAGATTTCGAATTAAATTGGCAATAACCCCCATAGAAATTGGGTCAAGCCCGGCAAACGGCTCGTCATACATCATCAACAAGGGGTCTAATGCCACCGCTCTAGCGAGCGCAACACGGCGCGCCATACCGCCTGAAATCTCCGCTGGCATCAATTCACTCGCATTACGTAAGCCCACGGCGTTAAGCTTCATCAAGACTAAGTCACGCAACATTTCCTCTGGAAGCTGCGCGTGTTCGCGCATAGGAAAGGCGACGTTCTCAAACACACTCAAATCGGTAAACAAGGCACCGTGTTGAAAAAGCATGCCCATTTTGCGACGCAGGCTATACAGTTGATCTGTGTTTAATGAGGCGACGGCCGCGCCATCAACATTAACTTGTCCATGCTGCGCACGAATTTGCCCGCCGATGAGCTTAAGAATCGTGGTTTTTCCAGAACCAGAGCCGCCCATCACCGCAACCACTTTGCCTCGTGGGAAATCCATGTTTAGTCCGGACAGTATTGCTCTATCACCGTAACTAAAATGCAAATCGCGGATTTCTACCAAGTTGGGTAAAGGAAGAGACACGTTTTTTTTGGCATGGAAGGGTTAAAAACCAAATTGTAATGCAGAACACACAATCTAGTTTGTAAGCACTTATGCCAATAATGTAACGAAATACTTTTCGTTTCGCGAAAGCACTCATTCGCAAACAAATATTTGATTAAAGAAGAAGATCGAGGAATAAAATTTTTATCTAAATAATTTTTTATTTCGACGCAAACCACATTCCTCGCTTTGTGGGTAATTCCATTTCCAAATCAATTGTGTCTCGGCGCCAAGCCGCAGACAGTGCTGTAGCACGGCAAGGCGAAGGCAACAACGGCACGATAGCTTTAGAAATGGATAAATAGTCCGCGCGTGCCCAACACGCGTCTTGCTAATTTCTTCATTGTTGACACGCCAACCACCAAGAGACCATGCGAATAGCGCATACTCGTCAAAAAAAATACATTTTCTTCGATTTTGCGCTTTGAATATAGGCGCAAGAAAAAATTACTATGCCCAGTATGATCTCTATGTATCCCTTTTTGTGTTTGTGAATCAGCGCGGCAACAAGGATTCGCCCATCAACATGGCATCCACTTCGCGTGCACATTGGCGTCCCTCGCGAATCGCCCATACGACTAGTGATTGGCCACGGCGCATATCGCCGGCGGCGAATACTTTTTCCACGTTAGTTTGGTAACAGCCAGGTCCATCAGTCGTTGCCTTGGCATTGCCCCGCCCATCTCGCTCGACGCCGAATGCATCAAGTACTTGCTGAACAGGTGAGACGAAGCCCATTGCCAGTAATACGAGGTCGGCTTTCATTTCGAATTCAGAATCCGGCACTTCTTGCATTTTGCCGTCCTTCCATTCGACGCGGCAGGCAATCAATTTTTCGACTTTTCCTGCTTTGCCTTCCAAGCGCTTAGTTGCCACCGCCCAATCGCGCTCACAACCCTCTTCGTGCGAAGACGATGTGCGCAGCTTGGTGGGCCAATATGGCCAGACCAAGGGCTTGTTTTCTTGCTCTGGCGGCTGCGGCATCAACTCGAACTGCGCCACCGATTTTGCGCCGTGGCGGTTGGACGTACCTACGCAATCGGAACCAGTATCACCGCCGCCGATGACGACCACGTGTTTGCCCGTGGCCAACAACTGGTCTTTTACTTTATCACCTGCGTTGACTTTGTTTTGCAGCGGTAAGAAGTCCATCGCAAAATGCACGCCTTTCAACTCGCGTCCCGGCACAGGTAGATCGCGCGGCTGCTCTGCGCCGCCCGCTATGACGATGGCATTAAAATCTTTCTTGAGTTGCTCAGGGTTGATGGTTTGCTTAGACCAGTTAGTGATGCCAGCCGGGAAGTCATTGCCGACGAAGACGCCTGTTTTGAAAACCACACCTTCGGTTTGCATTTGCTCGACTCGTTTGTCGATATGCGATTTCTCCATCTTGAAATCAGGAATGCCATAGCGCAGCAAGCC
>CAYPNW010000003.1:3075-6447 GCA_964411965.1 uncultured Burkholderiaceae bacterium | reverse complement strand
GTTTCGCAAGGCGCGGGGCATATTCTGCCGGTAAATTCGGGGAAATTATTCGTCGAATGCAAGGTCTCCAACGCAAGTTGGTAGTCGCCTTGGTACACCAAATCGTTCCAATCTGGAATGATGTTATTCACAGGGCAGCCGTTGTTACAAAATGGGATGCCGCAGTCCATGCAACGTGCGCCTTGTATTTTGGCTTGTGCATCGTCTAAGTGAAGCAAGAATTCCTTGTAGTGCTTTTTACGTGCGAGCGGCGCTTCGCTTGCTTCTTGCAAACGCTGATATTCCATAAATCCAGTGACTTTGCCCATTCTTAACTCCTCATATTTTTTGCTGATAGCGGCGCATTTTGGAAGCCGCGCTGACCGTACTTTACGCAGCAGCTTTCTCTTTAACGCTGCGCTGCGCCTCAAACATTTCTGCTAAAGCGCGCTGATATTCAAATGGGAAGACCTTGACGAATTTTGAACGCCCCCGTGCCCAATCATCTAGCAAATTGCGCGCACGAGTGCTGCCTGTATGCTTGAAGTGCCGTTCAATCATGCTGCGTAAAATCGCCTCATCTGTCTCCCGCTCGCCGCCCATAATGCGGCTGTGCCAAATTGCGCGATCGACGCTGGCGATTTGCGCATCACCAGCTAGAACGGGTTCTAAGCGCACCATCGCCATATTGCATTTCGCGGCGAACTCGCCCTCGGGGTCGTAGACATAAGCAATGCCGCCCGACATCCCCGCAGCAAAATTGCGCCCTGTATTGCCCAGCACGACAACGGTGCCCGCCGTCATGTATTCACAACCGTGGTCGCCCGTTCCTTCAATGACGGCGGAGGCGCCAGAATTACGCACGGCGAAACGCTCGCCAGCAACGCCGTTAATAAATGCTTCACCTGCGATCGCCCCATATAGAACGGTATTGCCACAGATGATGTTATCTACTGCCCATCCGCGGAACTCAGTATTGGGGCGAATAATAATGCGCCCGCCAGATAAGCCTTTACCGACATAATCATTGCCTTCCCCCACCAAATCCAAGGTCACGCCTTGCGCCAAAAACGCGCCTGCTGATTGCCCTGCTGTGCCTTGCAGTTGAATGTGGATGGTGTCATCAGGCAAGCCTGCATGACCATATCGCTGCACAACTTCACCCGACAACATGGCGCCCACCGTGCGGTTCAGGTTTTTGATCGGCATGATGAAGGAGACTTTTTCACCACTTTCCAAGGCGATTTTGGCTTGCGTGATCAGTTTGTGATCGAGCGCTTTACTTAAACCATGATCTTGCTGCTCAGTATGGCGCGTGGCACTCTCAACACCCTCGGCTGTGCGCGTGGGCTGATGGAATATCTTGGAGAAGTCCAGTCCCTGCGCCTTCCAGTGGGAAATCGCCTTTGATTTGTCGAGCAGATCCACTCGCCCAATTAATTCCTCATAAGTGCGAATGCCCAATTGCGCCATCAACTGGCGCGCCTCTTCGGCCACGAAGAAGAAATAATTCACCACGTGCTCAGGCTTGCCGGTGAATTTTTTGCGCAGCACCGGATCTTGCGTTGCCACGCCTACGGGGCAAGTGTTCAAGTGGCACTTGCGCATCATGATGCAGCCCTCTGCCACCAAAGGCGCAGTGGCAAAGCCGATTTCGTCAGCACCCAACATGGCGGCAATCACTACATCACGGCCCGTCTTCATCTGGCCATCTGCTTGCACTCGCACGCGCCCACGCAAGCCGTTTAAAACCAAGGTTTGCTGCGCCTCAGATAAACCCAACTCCCACGGCGTACCAGCATGTTTGATCGATGACAAAGGTGAAGCGCCCGTGCCACCGTCATGCCCCGCAATCACGATGTGATCTGCCTTTGCTTTCGAGACGCCTGCGGCGACTGTTCCCACGCCGACCTCAGAAACCAATTTGACGGAAATGGAGGCACGTGGGTTGACGTTTTTCAGGTCGTGAATTAACTGCGCGAGATCTTCGATAGAGTAAATATCATGGTGAGGCGGTGGCGAGATCAATCCAACACCAGGCACCGAGAAGCGCAATTTGGCGATGTAATCAGAAACCTTATGCCCAGGCAATTGCCCGCCTTCACCCGGCTTGGCGCCTTGCGCCATTTTGATTTGGATTTGATCTGCCGAGTTCAAATACGCCGCTGTCACACCGAAACGACCGGACGCCACTTGCTTGATTTTTGAACGCAGAGAGTCGCCATCTTGTAGCACCGTTTCAACTTCGATTTGCTCACGGCCTATCACCGATGCCAAAGTTTCACCTTGCTTGATGGGAATGCCTTTTAATTCTTGCTGATAACGCGCCGGGTCTTCACCGCCCTCGCCAGTATTCGATTTACCGCCGATGCGGTTCATTGCGATGGCTAAGGTGGCGTGGGCTTCAGTGCTAATCGAACCCAAGGACATCGCGCCTGTGGCAAAGCGCTTCACGATTTCTTTCGCAGGTTCCACTTGGTCAATGGGTATTGCTTTGCTTGGATCAAGCTTGAATTCAAACAGGCCGCGCAGTGTGAGATGGCGTTTAGACTGATCGTTAATTATTTGCGCATATTCTTTATACGAGTTGAAATTATTGGCGCGCGTTGAATGCTGCAATTTTGCCACCGCATCCGGTGTCCACATGTGGTCTTCGCCGCGAATTCTGAATGCGTATTCGCCGCCGGCGTCTAGTGCGTTCGCCAGAACTGGATCAGCCCCAAACGCCAACTTATGCAAGCGTAGCGCCTCTTCAGCGACCTGAAAGACGCCGATACCTTCGACGTTCGATGCGGTGCCTTTGAAGTATTTGTCGACCAAGGATTTGTTTAAGCCGATGGCCTCAAAAATCTGCGCGCCGCAGTAGGACATATAGGTGGAAATGCCCATTTTGGACATCACTTTTAACAAGCCTTTTCCGATTGCTTTAGTGTAATTTGCAATGGCTTTTTCCGGCGATAAATCATCGGGTAAGTCTAGCGCCATGGCTTCTAGCGTTTGCATTGCCAAATAGGGGTGCACTGCTTCTGCCCCAAAGCCGGCGAGCAGCGCGAAGTGATGCGTTTCACGTGCTGAACCTGTCTCCACCACTAAACCTGTAATTGTGCGCAAACCTTTGCTGACCAAATGCTGGTGCACGGTAGAGGTTGCTAACAAGGCTGGGATCGCGACAAAATTGGCATCCATTTTTCGGTCAGTGATGATCATGATGTTATGACCTGACTTCACCGCGTCGACTACCTCTGCGCAAATTGATGCAAGGCGCGCCTCGATCCCGTCTTTACCCCACGCGACGGGGTAACAAATATCTAATTCATAGGATTTGAACTTCCCCCCCGTGTTGGCGCTGATATTGCGCAACTTGGCAATGTCGTCGCCATTGAGCACAGGCTG
>CAYPNW010000003.1:1256-2975 GCA_964411965.1 uncultured Burkholderiaceae bacterium | reverse complement strand
TGTTGGCGCTGATATTGCGCAACTTGGCAATGTCGTCGCCATTGAGCACAGGCTGCGACACTTCTAAACGCATTGGTGGGTTGATGTTATTGGTGTCAAGTAAATTGGGTTTGGGCCCAATGAATGACACCAAAGACATCACCATTGCTTCGCGTATTGGGTCGATGGGTGGATTAGTCACCTGCGCGAAGAGTTGTTTAAAGTAGTTGTATAAGGGCTTTAACTTATTCGACATCACTGCCAATGAAGCGTCATTGCCCATGGATCCGATGGCTTCTTCCGCACCGCTGGCCATTGGTGCCATCAGAAATTTCAAATCTTCTTGCGTGTAGCCGAAGGCTTGTTGCCGGTCCAGCAAGCTTGCTGTTTCGGTAAGTGCGCTTTGCTCGCCTTTTAGCTCGTTGAGCTTGATCCTGACTGATTGTATCCATTGCTTGTAGGGCTTAGCATTGGCATAGGTGTCTTTGATTTCTTTGTCGTCGATAATGCGACCCGCCTCTAAATCTATCAAAAACATTTTGCCCGGCTGCAGGCGCCATTTCTTAATGATTTTTGATTCGGGAATCGGCAGCACGCCGGATTCCGAAGCCATCACGACTAAATCGTCATCCGTAATAATGTAGCGCGCTGGGCGCAGGCCGTTGCGATCTAAGGTGCCGCCGATTTGGCGGCCGTCAGTAAAGGCCATGGCGGCTGGGCCATCCCATGGTTCCATCATTGCAGCGTGGTATTCGTAAAATGCACGCCGATTGTCGTCCATCATGCTGTGGTTTTCCCATGCTTCGGGAATCATCATCATCATCGCCTGCGCGATGGGATAACCTGCCATCACCAACAGTTCCAAGGCATTATCAAAGCTCGCTGTGTCAGACTGCCCTTCAAATATTAGTGGATACAACTTTTGTAAATCGTCACCCAAGACAGCGGATTTCATCACACCTTCGCGTGCGCGCATCCAATTGAAATTGCCTTTCACGGTGTTAATTTCACCGTTATGCGCAATCATGCGATACGGATGTGCCAAAGGCCATTCTGGGAAAGTATTGGTAGAAAAGCGTTGATGCACCAAGGCCAACGCGGAGACGCAGCGTGAGTCTTGCAAGTCTTTGTAGTACACCCCGACTTGATCAGCGAGCAGCAAACCTTTGTACACGATAGTCCGCGCTGACATCGAAGGCACAAAGTATTCCTTACCGTGGATCAGTTTGAGCGCCTCAATCGCGTGCACGGCAGACTTACGTATCACGTAGAGTTTTCTTTCAAGAGCATCCGTGACCATAATATCTGGCCCACGACCGATAAAAATTTGCCGAATCACCGGTTCTTTTTTACGCACCGTGGGTGACATGGGCATCTCAGCATCGACAGGCACATTGCGCCAGCCCAAGACAACTTGTCCCTCGGCGCGCACCGCTCGCTCAATCTCTTGCTCGCAAGCCAAACGCGAGGCGTGCTCTTTCGGCAGAAAGATCATTCCTACCCCGTACTCGCCGGGCGGCGGCAAGGAAATGCCTTCCTGCGCCATTTCTTCACGGTAGTATTGGTCGGGAATTTGAATCAGCACACCCGCACCATCCCCCATTAAGGCATCAGCGCCGACCGCGCCCCGGTGATCGAGGTTTTTTAAGATTAGCAAACCCTGTTCAACGATGGAATGGGATTTCTTCCCCTTGATATGGGCAATGAAGCCGACGCCGCAGGCGTCATGTTCATTGGCGG
>CAYPNW010000003.1:0-1156 GCA_964411965.1 uncultured Burkholderiaceae bacterium | reverse complement strand
TTCCCCTTGATATGGGCAATGAAGCCGACGCCGCAGGCGTCATGTTCATTGGCGGGATCGTATAGGCCTTGTGCTTCCATCGTTGCTCTCCAGTCCGAAATGTGGTTTTCGTAGAATAGTGCAGCGCAGCAGAAGTATCAACAAGAATAAATAGGGTCAGTGTAAATTAAAATTTGCGTAATTTTTATTTTATTTTTATTGGGGACATAGTAAATTTTATGTTTAAAATCAGATATTTACAGACAATGAAGCGGCACACAAATGCGGCTTCATACGCACTTCGAAGGCGAGATCAACCGCAAAAAAAAGCCAACCATTTATTGACATAGAGATGAAAAAACAGGCAAGTGCAGAGCGCCCCAACACAACTTACCCTTAAATCGGCTTGTTTGGCCTGCCCCGTTTAGCGGGAACGACACGTCGCTCGGTCAACTTTGCCATATCGGCCTGAAACGATTCCGAGCCTAGCAACCACGACTTCACAGTGCTTTGCGTCATTTTTGTGATGGCATCCTGCGACAAGCCTTGCCGCATCATCTCTCGATATCGCGCTTCGCGCTGAAAAGGTGTATTCCCCAGCTCCCAATAGATGGCGTGGTCCGAGATAAGAGGATCGATCTTCGCACCAACGTGATGCGCGAAACTCGACCATGGGTAATCCAAGGGATCAGAAACTAGCCCTGTGCGCTGGGGATTGCCCTCTACGTATTGCATGCATGGCAAGAAATACGGTGCCGCTTCAAGCGGAGCCGCCTTAAAGCGCCCTTGCCACAATGTGCCCTGTCGCCCTGTTTTGCGATTAAAGTAAGGCACGTACTGGCGACCTATCCACTGCATCATCTTGCCCAAACCCGCTGTATCGCTCGGTGTGACTAGGAGATGCCAATGATCAGGCATCAAAACATAGGCGTGAATTTTTATAGCAAATTGTTTGGCCGCCGCGCTCAAAAAAAACAAAAACTGCGTGAAATCTTCGGCGTCATTAAAAATTACTTTGCCATCATGCCCACGTTGTAGAACATGGTGCAGTTGATTTGGAATCACTAAGCGAGCTAAACGCGCCATCGATAGGTACAAGACTGGTAGTTGAATGATCGAACCATTGTAATTCCATTTCTAAAGCTATCGTGTCGTTGTTGCCTTCGCCTTGCCGTGC
>CAYPNW010000002.1:0-34030 GCA_964411965.1 uncultured Burkholderiaceae bacterium | reverse complement strand
TGCAATGTGCGCGAGTGCCCGAATGTGCAGCGGGAGGCGGCGTGATGTCTGTGCGTTCTCATGATGCCGGTCTAGCCTCGCGCGCACCCAACGTGTTGGGCAATTCGCACCGTCTCACCCAAAGTTCTTACCGCGAGGCGATCAGCCAGACGATGATCGGCGTCGCTGCGCGCGAAGGTGGGCTGTCCGACCAGGACATGGCCGACCTGCTCGGCACGTCAGCCGCCACCGTAGGCAACGCCCGCAACCGCAAGGGTGACCTGTCGCCGGTTGCCATGCTGTCGATCGGCAAAGCCTTCGGGCCCGCGTCGCTCTCCACGGTGATGGCGCTGATCGGTGCAAAGGCCGTGCCGGTCGATGCGGTGTGCGTTGGCGATGTCGGGTCTATCCCGGTCGCGATCGCCAAGGCGCTGCCGCTGCTGATGACCCTGCTCGCCGACGGCCAGTGTTGTGACGCCGATGTGCGCGAGCTGGACAAGGCAGGTGTGATCGACCTGCTGCACGACATTTCCACGATGCTCGACAACCGCCGAAACACCGTACGCCTGAGGGCCGCCGCAAGCTGAGACACTGACAACGCGGCCCAGCCGCATCGGAGACATGAACATGGATATGCGCGAAAGCGTAGGCGCGGCGATGGTCGTTCCTGCGGATGATGAACTGCACCTCAGCGAAACCGGCGATTACCGCGCGTTTCTCGAAGCGAAGATCGCGATGGCGTTACCCGCTGGCCTGCCCTGCGCGCTCGACGAGGTTCGCACCCACCTGACTGACGGCCGGGAAATGAAACCGCACGTCCGTCACATCGTGCGCTGGGCGGTCGAAGGCGGGCGGCGCGGGTTGTTCGAGAGCTTCGGGCTCCACAAGACGATGCAGCAACTGCTGATCATCGACATAATTCTGCGCAAGCTCGAAGCCGCCGAGGGCTTCCGCCCCGATGGCCTGATCGTCGTCCCCCTGAACGTCCGTCGCGAATTCATCAAAGACGCTGAGTTGCTCGATATCCCCGTGCGGTTCGTGCAGTCGGATGCCGATATCGAAGCATCCGGCGACTGCGGCGGCATTTTCCTCACGAACTACGAAAGCGTGCGCGAAGGGAAGATCACGATCTCCCGCTTCCGCGCCGCCAGCCTCGATGAAGCCGACGTGCTGCGGTCCTACGGATCGAAGACATTTCAGGAGTTTCTGCCCCTCTTCGAAGCGGTGCCCTATCGCTTTGTCGCCACGGCCACACCGGCGCCGAACCGCTACAAGGAGATGATCCACTATGCAGGGTTCCTTGGCATCATGGACACCGGCCAGGCGCTGACCCGCTTCTTCCAGCGCAATGCGCAGAAGGCGGGCGATCTTACGCTCTACCCGCATAAGGTCGATGAGTTCTGGACGTGGGTGAACAGCTGGGCTGTCTGCATCCAGCGGCCGTCAGATCTCGGCTTCTCCGACGAAGGCTATGACCTGCCCCCGATCGAGGTTCGCTGGCACTGCGTCACGACCGACATCGCCGATGCGACAGCCGAGAGCAACGGACAGGGCCGCCTGATGCGCAACGCCGCGCTCGGCATTGTCGAGGCCAGCCGCGAAAAGCGCCGGACCCTTGATGCGCGCATCGATAAAGCCGTCGAGATCGTAGCCGCGTCAGACGTCGATAACTTCATCCTCTGGCATGACCTGGAAGATGAGCGCCGGGCACTGGAGCTCGCCCTGCCAGAGTGCGAGGCAGTGTTCGGCGCGCAGAAGCTGGAGGTTCGTGAGGGCATCGTTTCGCGCTTCGCCACCGGGCAACTCGGACTGATCGCGGCAAAGCCGGTCATGCTCGGCGGGGGCGTGAATCTGCAGCGCTACTGTCACCGCGCGATCTTCACCGGCATCGGCCACAAGTTCCGCGACTTCATACAGGCAATCCACCGCATCCAGCGGTTCGGGCAGGAATGCCCCGTCGAGATCGACATCATCTATGCGGAAACCGAAAGCGAAGTCGTCCGCGACCTGAAGGCGAAATGGGCACGTGACGACGAGTTTCGCGTCACCATGTCGGACCTGATCCGCACCTATGGGCTCAATCACTCAGCCGCAGCCGAGGGCATGAAGCGCGCCATTGGCTGCGAGCGGCGCGTCGAGAGCGGCACCGGCTGGACGCTTGCCCACAATGATTGCGTGGAGGAAGCCCGGCAGCTGGACGAGGGATCGGTCGACCTGATCGTCACCAGCATCCCCTTCTCCAACCACTATGAATATACGCCGAGCTACAACGACTTCGGTCACACCGACGACGACGCGCATTTCTTTGCGCAGATGGACTTCCTGACACCGGCGCTGATGCGCGCACTGGCCCCGGGTCGGCTGGCCTGCATCCACGTGAAGGACCGGATCCTGTTCGGGTCCGTAACCGGCGACGGCGTTCCGACGGTTAACCCGTTCCACGCCCGGTGCATCGAGCACTACATGCGCCACGGCTTCCAGTTCATGGGCATGATCACGGTCGTCACCGATGTCGTGCGGGAGAACAACCAGACGTACCGCCTGTCCTACACGGAGATGCTGAAGGACGGGACCAAGATGGGGTGTGGCAGCCCCGAATATGTCCTGCTGATGCGCAAGCCCCAGTCGGATCGAAGCCGCGGTTACGCCGACGTGCCCGTGACAAAGGCGAAGGACGACTACAGCCTGGCGCGCTGGCAGGTCGATGCGCACGCATTCTGGCGATCGAGTGGCGACCGTCCGATGATGATCCCGGAGCTCTGGGAAGTCGCCGACCGGTTCAAGGACATGGCGACGGGCCGGATCGTCAAGCGCTTTCGTGAAGAAACGCGCGATCTTATCCACTGCCACAAGACGCATATCGATATCGGCGAAGCCATCGATGCACGGCCGGAAAATGACGAGCGCGGCCACCTGCCCCGCACATACATGGCGATCGCGCCGGGCAGCCATCATCCCGACGTCTGGGATGACGTCGTGCGCATGCGGACACTGAACGGCGAGCAGGTGCAGAAGGGTCGCGAGAAGCATGTGTGCCCGCTGCAGTTCGACATCGTCGATCGCCTGATCGATCGCTACTCCAATCCCGGCGATCTGGTGTTTGACCCCTTCTGCGGTCTGGGCACCGTACCGATGCGGGCGCTGCTGAAAGAACGGCGCGGCGCCGGCAGCGAGCTCAATCCCGATTACTGGGCGTGCAGCGTATCCTACCTGCGCGAGACCGAAGATCAGATGGCCGTCCCTTCGCTCTTCGACTTGCTCGATCTGGAGCATGACGAAAACCGCGTTCAGGATGCCGCAGCGTGACGGCCGCGCGCAAGCCTGTCGTGCGGGCCTATGGCGGAAGCCAGCACCGCATTGCGAAACCGGTCGGTCGCCGCGGCGGTGTGGTGTTGATGCCGGGTCACTCCGCCATGGAGACCGCCCGCACGCTGTTTCCTTCGACCGTCGTGCATGCTTCCGTCTCGCCACGGGTGCTGATCGACGGACTGAACCAGCGAAAGATTGGCCGCAAGGTCATGAAAGGGAAGTGGAAGGGCTTCCGCATCTTCACCCTGACCCTTGAAGAGCGCGCCACCTGCCCCTCGTCCTGCAAGCAGTGGGCAAGCTGCTACGGCAACAATATGCCCTATGCCCGCCGGCACATCGGCGGCGAGGCGTTCGAAGCCAAGCTGCACAGCGAGCTCGCGGCATTGCAAAAGCACCATCCGGGCGGCTTCGTGGTGCGTATCCACATATTGGGCGACTTCTATTCCGCTGACTATGTGCAGTTCTGGCGCGATGCCCTGACCCAGTTCCCGGCGCTCCACGTGTTCGGATACACCGCGCACCCGCCCGAAAGCGAGATCGGTGCCCAGTTGCTCGACATGGCGGTGAATGGGTGGGACCGGTTCGCCCTGCGCTTTTCGGGTGCCGGCTTTCACACCTTGGGCGCCGAGACGATCGAGCGCGACGAACCGACCCCGAACATCGTCTGCCCCTCCCAGCTCAACAAAACCGACTGCTGCGCAACCTGCGCACTGTGCTGGCAGTCCGACCGCACGATCGCCTTCCTGCGCCACTGAAAGGAATGACCATGACAGATGTCGACACCCTTGAACGCCCAGCCGCCGCCGACACCGCAGGGCAGCCTGACCGCACCACTCTCCGCGTAGATCGCGACGCGCTGCTGGCGGCGATCCGCTCGGTCAATGCCGTGATCGAGGCACGAAACACGATCATGATTCTGTCCAACTTCCGCCTGATTGCAAAGGGCGGCTGGCTCACGGTCGTCGGCACCGATCTCGACACGTGGTTCGAGCAGGGCCTTGCATGCTTTGGTGCGGATATGGACACAACCGTCCCGGCCGACCGGCTGATCGGCGCCATCGATACGATGCGCCCGGGCATGATCGACGTCACACTGGACGCGGGGACGATGACGATCCGGCAGGGCCGTTCCAGCCGCAAGCTGCCCACGATTCGCGCAGACGACTTCCCAATGGGCAAGCCCCGTGGTGAGACGACAGCATTTGTCATGCCTGCCGAGCGGCTGGCGATCATGCTGGAAACAGCGCGGGTGGCGCAAAGCACTGAAGAAACGCGCTACTACCTGTGCGGCGTATTCCTGCACGTTCAAGACGGCCGCCTGTTCGCCGCTGCCACCGACGGACATCGCGTGATGCAGGTACAGGGCGGTTTGCCCGAAAAAGCTGACGAGATGCGCGGCGTCATCATCTCGTCGAAGGGCGTGAAGTTGATCGGGCAGCTATTGGGCGATGCCAAGCCCGACGAGACGATCACGGTGAACGTCACTGGCTCGCAGTTCATCGTCGCATACAAAAATGCCACGCTCAGCGCGAAGCTGGTCGACGGATCGTACCCTGATTATCAGCGGGTGCTGCCGAAGCGTGGCGATGACAATGTGCTGACCGTGCAGTCGGCTGAATTCATCCGGTGCATCCGGGCCGCTGGCGCTGCCTCCGACGGCAAAACACGCGCGGTGCGGCTGGAGCTCTCCCCCGATCATTGCGAAGCCTCAGGCGCTGCATCGGACGGTGGCCGCGCGGTCGAGCCGATCGAGGGTGACTATGTCGGCGAACCGCTGACGATTGGTGTCAACTTCCAGTTCGCGATGGCCGTGGCGCAGGCGTTCGGCACCGCGTCGACCCTGACGATCGCAATGGCAGGGCCGCGCGATGTGTTCCTGTTCTCCAGTGATGATCGCCCGGGTGTCCTGTGCGGCATCATGCCGATGAACGCGTGAGGGTCCGACCATGATGCAAACCGTATCCGTCCCGGTCCGCACCCTCATGGATGCACTGGAACTTCAGGCGCTACCATCTTCAGCGCTTAACATCATCGATGAGAAAGACACGGTCGATATCGACGTCGACGTCGATGCAGAAGAATGCGCTTATCAAGCTGGCTATATACATGCCGACGACGCTCCTGACGAAGAGGAGATCGCCGAGAACGCCATAGCGGGCCTGGAGCCGTGCGTCCGGGATCTGGACGATGGCATTGCTGCACTAATCGCAGGTGATCGTCCGATGGCTTCGATCCTCATGTGCCGCGCTCTCGACGAATGGCCCGATGCCGCGCGCATGGTGGAGGTCGCCCTGCGCGCGAAGTCCCGACCGGATCCGCGCCAACTCCGCTTCATCGATGCTTGCTGAACGAAAGGAACTATCATGTCCGAACCCAACATAGCTGCCGACCGCCTACGCCTCCTGATCGAACGTATCGAGCGGCTGGAGGAAGAAAAGAAGGGCCTCGGTGACGACATCAAGGATGTCTACAACGAAGCCAAATCGACCGGATACGATGTGAAGACCGTCAAGGCGATCGTCCGGCTCCGCAAGATGGAAAACCATGTGCGTCAGGAAGCCGAAGCGCTGCTGGAGACGTACAAGGCAGCGCTCGGTCTCGACTGATGCGTGCGCGGATCATCAACCTCTATCGCCACTATGTGCGTCACCCGGCAGCCACCGCGCTGCGCGAGCGTCGCCGCGTGGCGGTGGAGGCGCGCAAGGTCCGCGATGACGAGGATCGGCGCCGCGCGCTGGCGAAGGCGCAGCAGATCAAGGCCGAACTGCAGGGCAGAACACAATGACAGACACCGGATACACGTGCTCGACGTGCGGAGCGCCGCGTACGAACTACCCACGGCGCACCACGACACTATGCCAGGCATGCTCGCGCAAGGCCAATGGCAGCAACCCCAGCCGGATCGCCAAGTCGCGCGCGATCATGAAGGCGCACTTCGCGGATCCGGTGTTCAAGGCGCAGAACCTCGCCAAGGCCCATGATGGCCTGCGCCGCATGCTGGCGGCAAACCCCGAGCGCCTGGCTGTACTGCGCGAACAGGCGCGTGCGCTTGGATTGGGCAAGGTGGGACATGCGGCGATGCCCAAAGGGTCGGAACCGCGCCGCCGGGCCGTCGCGTCGCGCCTGCGTAATTATTACCAGTGGTGCCCCATCGAGTATCGCGATGACTACAAACGCCTGATCTATTCGAAGGGCCTGAATGCGGCCGATGCACGCGCGATCATCGAGCGACAGATCAAGGCCGACATGGAGAAGTTCCATGCCACGGGCCAGCTGCAGCAGTCGGTGCGCGCCGGAGCATGAAGCGGCGTTGGTTCCATCCTTTGGGCGGTGTGGCAGCAAAGGCCCCAGCCAAGCGCAGGGCGACATCTGTTATGCTTGCGCCCTTCGCTGCACCGGCCAATTCCATAGTGATGCCTTGGCCTGCGCCGCAAGTATGGCCGAACTTCCGCCAGAGTCACCATTGGCGTGCCTACAGCGGCCCGGTGAAAGCGCAGCGCGAGCTGGCGTGGGCTTTGGCGCTGGAAGCCAAGCTGGTGCCGCAGTGGAGCGCCGATGGCAGCAAGGTCCGTGTGCTGATCGGCATCTATCCTCCGGATCGCCGTCGTCGCGATCAGGATGGCATGAAGGGCGCATGCAAGAGCATCCTTGATGGCGTCGCCGATGCGATCAAGGTCGATGACGCGCATTTCGATCTGACGTTCCTGTTTCATGAGCCGGTGCCGGCTGGACGCATCGTGGTGACGCTGTGAGCATCGGAGCGCTGATGCGGCGCATGGTAGAAGCGGGCGCACCGATAGAGGCTATCATCATGGCGGTCGATGCCGTGGAGCTGGCGCAGGGTCAAGTTGATGAAGCCAGGGCGAAGGCCGCCGAACGGAAACGTCGTCAGCGTGACCGGGAGCGTGACAGTCACGCGACAGTCACAGGACAGTCACAGGACATTGACGCCTTCACCCCCTCTCCCGCCCCCTCCCTTTCTTCCTCCCCAGACCCCTCCAACAAACCCACCCCCACCCCCACCCCCGTGAGAGAAACACCCACGCGTACGAGGGCCGGATGCCGGATGCCGGATGACTGGCAGCCGATCCTGACAGCACGGGCGCAGCAGATCGTGGATGGTTGGCCACCGGGCAAGATCGAGCGGGAGCTTCGACGCTTCCGCGATCACGCCTCCGACAAGGGCCGAACGTCGAAAGACTGGCAAGCCGCATTTCGAACATGGATTGAGAAAGCTGACGAAGATGGGACACCTCGCCACCACAACCGGCGCACAGACCGTGACGACATCCGAGACCCCATGGTCCGCGCCATCCTTGCCTCAGAAGCTGCAGGATCTGCTTGAGACACCGGGCAACATCCTCGACCTGCCAGCCGTCGGGCCGGTGAGTGCCAATGCCCTGCGCGAATATCTCGCGGCACCTCCACCACCGCTGCCAGAGCGCGGTCACGTGAACAAGATGCTGGGCGAGTTGTCGATCGCGCTGCCCAAAGCCCAGTCATCCGACACGGAAGCCGCGGCAAGGTTGGAGATCTACTGGAAAACCCTGCGGACGATCCCGCTGCACGATCTGCGTTTCGCCTATCAGAAGCTGATCCGTGAATCCCGGTTCTTCCCCTCGGTCGCTGACATCATCGCCGCGGCGGCGCCCAGCCGCAACCGCAGGGACTGGCTTTGGTCGCGCGCGAAGTTCCTCGTGCTCAAGCATGAGCGTGAATGGCGCCCGGAGCCTGAGCCCCTAACAGATGAGCAGCGGAACGAGGTCACGGAAATGGTCGGTCAGGTGCTGGCGCTGAACCCGACACACAGATAGAACAATAAGAGAACGGAGTTACAAGGTAATGGCACGTCGACGTAATGCGGCAAAGCGCGCAGATCGGACACCGAAGGACATAATTGCGCCAACACCTGAACAGCAGTTGCGCGCGAACTATGCCATGCAGGACATAGTAGATGTTGAGCCCGGCAAGGTGGCAGTGTCTATCGGCAAGGCATATCGCCGCGAGCCTTATTTCGAGGAGCTGGCCCGCCGTGAGGCAACTGGCATCAGTGACGACACGCTCCGCGCGCTGCGCTTCTACCGCAACGCGTGGGAGGCAGGCCAGCGTTCACCTGTTCGCTCGGTGCTCAATCGCGATGATGTCGGCGGTGGTGGCGATGGCCCCTTGCTGGCTGCGCTGTTCGCCACTGGCGATGTGTCATTCGCCGAGGTAGGCATCGGTGCGACAGTTCATACCCTGCGCGCCGTGGCACTGGACGACAAGAGCTATGCCCAGGTGGCCATGGATCGATGGGGCAGCCGTGAGCAGCGCTGGATCCTTAACGGCGTGCATAAGGTGAAGATCGTGCCACGATCGGGCAAACATGCCGGTGTGATACGCGATGAGTTCCTGCAGGCTGTCGCGTGCATGGCCGAGCGCGTGATCCCCTATATCAGGACTGGATAAAGCGCTTGATCGGGGGTGCCGTATGTGGCACATATCACGGCATAGGAATTGCGCCCGCAACCGAGACACGGTGAGCGGGCGTTGTCGTATCTGGAGGTCATCGATGCCGACCGCCCTGCCCGCTTCACGTAGGCTTGAGCAACTGGCGTCCGACCTGCACTTGCTTGCATTCGACTACGGTGAGCCATCGCACTGTGTGCAGCGTGCCGATCGCCTGATCGCTGAGGCTGAGCGCATCGCCAACGAGGTACGCGCTGTGGTTCGTGGTCGCGGTTGATGCCCAGCCGTCCACCCAAGGTGAAGGTTGGCATAGGCAAACCTGCGAGCAAGCCTAAGTCCTGGGCACATAAAAGGGAACGCAAGACGACTGCTCGCGGCTATGGATGGGCGCATCAACAGATGCGCATCATCGTGTTGCGTGAAGAGCCGCTGTGTCGACCATGCCTCGCAGTGAACCGCGTAACGGCATCGACGACTGCGGATCACATTACCCCGCTGGCCGAGGGTGGGACAGGCGACCGGCTCAACATGCAGGGCATCTGCAGCGACTGCCACAAGGCCAAGACTGCAAAGGAAAGCGCGCGGGCATCGGCCGCCTCTCGACAGAGGTAGGGGGGGGGTCGAAAAGTCCCCAGCCGGTCGCCTCCTGACCGCGCCCCTAGTCAAATTTTCGCGCGTGCGGATTAAACCTTTGGGGTGAATTAAACTTTCGCCACCAATTAAATTGCACGCTCATGTTATTGGTATTGCGAGTAATTCGCTTCTCGGAGAGCCCCATGAAGAGAGGTCCGAAGCCGGAGACCCCTTCGGTAAAACTGTCGCGCGGCACATTTCAGCCAGTCCGCGACGGCGTCAAAACAGAGATCATCGTTCCCGGCGATCCGCCGATCATGCCCGACTATCTTACGCCGGGCGCGATCGACGTATGGCAGGAAACCATTGGGCGCGTGATGTCGGCGGGGGTGACCGAGGTCGATAGCGCTCTCTTCGCGCGATACTGTTCGCTCGAAGCCTTGGTGCGGCTGGCGTTCAAGGCCGGGGGCGAGCCTCCGCCAGCCGCATACCTCACGGTGCTTCGCCAGCACGAGGAACTGCTGCGGATCGCTGGACCGAAAAGCCGCATAGGGGGCGGAGGAACATCGGATGCCGCCAAGCCGGGCAACCCGTTCGCGCGGAACGGACACCGGGCACGCACGTGATTATGCCAGCATAGCGCTCGCATATGCGAAACGTGCCGCTGGTGACAAACAACAACTCGATCATTGCAAGTGGGTTCGCCTAGCCGCCCAGCGTCATATCGACGATCTGAAGCGGCAGCGGGCTAAAGACTGGGGATACCGGTTCGACCCGTGGCACGCCAATGACATCTGCGACTTCATGGAGAAGCTGCCGCACATCGAGGGCGTCTGGGAAAAGCCCACGATTGTCTTGGAGCCTGCGCAGATATTCATCCTCGCGGTCGTGTTCGGCTGGCGCGTCAAGGCGACAGGCCTACGTCGGTTCACGGTGGTTTATGAGGAAGTGGCCCGCAAAAACGCGAAGTCGACCAAGACGGCCGGCATCTCGCTCTATTGCCTGGCCTGCGAGAATGAGGTTGGTCCGCAGATCCTGACGGCCGCGACGACGTTCGACCAGGCGAAGAAGGTTTTCCATCCCGCAAAACGGATGGTCGAGAAGATGCCCGAACTGCAGGAGGCGTTCGGGATTATCCCATGGGCAAAGTCCATCACGTGCGCAGACAATGGTGGCTACATGCAGCCATTGCATGCAAAGTCCAAGACTCAGGACGGTCACAACCCGCACCTGGTTACGATGGACGAGCTGCACGCTCACTCTGATCGCGGCCTCTATGACGTGATGCGTTCGGCATTCGGTGCCCGTAAGCAGCCTATGCTCTGGCAGATTACGACAGCCGGATCGAATACTCATGGTGTCTGCTACGAGCAGCGGACGATGGCGACGAAGGTGCTTGAGCGGTCAGTTATCGCCGAGCATATCTTCGGCATCATATTTACGCTCGATGGCCCGAAAGACTTTACGCCGGAGCGCAAAGAGGGCGACGATCCTTACGATGAGCGGAACTGGGGTAAGGCCAATCCGCTTCTCGGCGCTGCGGTGCAGCTGGACGAGCTTCGAAAGTACGCAATAGAGGCACAGAACAGCCCATCTGCGGAAGGGGAGTTCAAGACAAAGCGTCTGAACATTTGGATCGGCGCCGCATCGGCATGGCTCAATGTCAGTCAGTGGATTGCCTGCGGCAACGAGAATTTGAAGCTATCAGACTTTCGGGGGCTGGACTGCTACATCGGCGCCGACCTTGCCGATAAGGATGACATCACAGCTGTTGCGCTCGCGGCGATTGATGCGAGTGGCAAGTTGCTATTGAAAACATGGTTCTTTCTGCCGGACGCCGCGCTGTCACGAGCTGACCCGGCATCCAAGCAGATCGTCGAGCTCTATCGCAACTGGAAAGCCGGACGTTATCTCTGGACGACGCGCGGTGATTTCGTCGATCACAACAAAGTGGAGCGCCACATTCGCCGGCTGCATTCGGCGCTGAACGTCAAGAAGATTACGTTCGACCAGTTTGCCGCTGCCCAGGCTATGGCGTCGAAACTGAATGAAGATCTGGGCGACGGCGACAATGAGCTTGCCGGCATCCTGTCGAAGAACGCCAACAATGTTACAGATCCTGCCAAGGATCTCGAAGCGCGGGTCAAGGCTGGCGCACATCAGATTGTTCACGACGGCAATCCAGTCATGACGTGGATGGCCGGGAATGCGGTGGTTGACCGACGGGTCAACGGATCGATCATGCCGAAAAAGGAGACGCCGATGTCGCTCAATAAGATTGACGGCATCGATGCGGCCATCAATGCGATGGCACCCATGCAGTTGCCCGATGAATCGCTGGACATCGACAGCTGGATCAAGAGCTACGCATGACCGGCTATAGGTTATCCGCTGGTGCCGCCGCTGCCGAGGCTCGGTATGCGCGGTCGATGGAGCGGAAGGACGTCACGGTATTTCGTGGCGGACAGCCTGCGGGTGCGCATGATCGAGATAACTTCGTCACCAATCGGATCACGGTCGCCGAACACAATGATTCCGGCACAAGCAAGAACGTGCTCGGGCTTTCGACCACATGGGCGTGCGTTAACTTCATTGCGGGGACGATCGCATCACTACCCCTCACGGTATATCGCAATGGGCCGGGCGGTGTGCCGGTCGAGGATAAGCAACATCCGCTGTACTGGCTGCTGCATACCAGCCCCAATTACGATCAGTCAGCCTTCGACTTTTGGGAGTTCATGGCTGCCTCGATCGAACTGCAGGGCAATGCCTATGCGGAAATCACCGCGCGTAATGGCGGATATATCACCGCACTGACGCCTATCCGGCCCGACATTATCAATGCGCGGCGGCTGGCCAGCGGCGACATCGAATATAAATGGACCGATGATGGCAGGCAGCGGACCGTGACGCAGGAGCAAATGCTGCACATCCGGGGCTTCGGCGGATCTCCTCTTGGCGGACTCTCGCCGCTCACGGTGTGCCGTCAGGCATTTACGGCCGCCGCATCAGCCGACAGCGCAGCGGCCAGGGTGTTTGCAAACGGTGTTCTATCGAGCGGCATCCTGACGAAGGAAGGCGGGACGCTGACCAAGGAGCAGCGCGCCGATCTGGAACTGCTGCTGCAGGAGAAGTTCATTGGGTCGGCGAACGCCGGACGCCCGATGCTGCTGGATGGTGGCCTTAAGTGGGAAGCGCTGTCGATCGATCCGGGCGATGCGCAGATGCTGGAAAGCCGCAAGTTTGGTGTCGAAGAAATCTGCCGGATTTTTGATGTTCCGCCGCACCTTGTGGGCCACACCGAAGGCAACACCACGCTGGGCAGCAGCATCAAGGAACAGACGCTCGGCTTTGTGAAGTTCAAGCTGCGCAAGCGCCTCAAACGCATAGAGGGTGCCCTCGAAAAGCAGCTTCTAACGCGCGCAGATCGCGATGCAGGCGTGTCGATCGAGTTTAACATCGAAGGCTTCCTGCGCGGCGATAGCGAAGGTCGAGCCACTTTCTACAACATCATGAAGCAGTTCATGACCAAGAACGAGATCCGAGCAATCGAGGGGCTCCCCCCTATTGCCGGCGGCGATGTGCTCATGGCGCAGATGCAGGACGTGCCGCTTCAGGACGTCATTGCCGGGACAAAGGAATAGCGATGATACATCTGGATTTTCCGCTGGACCTTAAAGATGTCAGCGAAGACGGTACGATCACGGGCTTGGCAGCCGCTTATAATAACGTTGACTATGGTGGTGACGTGATCCTGCCAGGCGCGTTCACCAAGACTTTGAAGGGTCGCAAGGCGCTTCCCATGCTGCTCTATCACGATCAGCGTCTCCCGATCGGTGTCTGGAGCTCGTTTGAGGATACTACCAAGGGTCTGAAAATGACCGGCAAGATCTCGAAAGCGACATCGACCGGGCAGGAGGCGCTGGCTCTTGCCCGAGACGGTGCGCTCTCTGGCCTTTCGATCGGGTATCGCGCTGTCAAAGAGCGGTACACGGATGAGGCGCGTGAACTTATCGAGGTCGGGCTGCACGAGGCGTCGCTTGTGGCGATCCCGATGAACGAGCGCGCTCTCATATCCAGCGTCAAAGATATTATGGCCGACGGCAAGGTGCCGACGGTTCGCGAATTTGAGCAATTCTTGAGGGATTCAGGGTGCTCGAAAAGCCTGTCGGTCGCGATTGCGGCCAAGGCTGCGCCACTTCTTCGGGGGGAGCCCGAGGCAAAGGCAGATGATGACATGCGCCGCTATCTTGAGCTGATGCGCGCCTAATCCCTTTCTCACGGAGAATACACATGAAAAAGAATATGTTTATGGCGCTGGGCGCCATCGGTTTCCTCGGTGTGATGACTGCGAACGAACGGCGCCTTGGTCGATATATCCGCGATGGTGAGGGTCACCCTCCCCAGACCAAAACTATTGAGCAGCTGGCTGCTGAGACCAAGGCTACGTTCGAAGCCAAGCACAATGAGGTCAAGGCTATCGCTGAAAAGGCATTGGCCGAAGCCGAAAAGGGCACCCCGCTTGCCGCCACCGCCAAGGAGCTGGCTGACCAGGCCATCACCGGCATGAATGAAGCGAAGTCTCGGATGGACGAGATGGAGCAGAAGATGGCGCGCCGCACCTCGGAAGAGGATGGCCCGACAACGCCAGGCGAGCGCTTTGTGGCTGACGAGAAGTTCAAGGCATTCGCCGGCGAAACCCGTCCGCGTGGGCGCATTCTCGTTGATGTGAAGGACATCTCCTCACTGTCGACCGATGCGGCTGGTAGCGTGGGCGCACTTATCCGCCCTGACCGTGCGGCGCCCGTCATGCTGCCACAGCGCCGCATGACCGTCCGTGCGCTGATTGCGCCCGGCAACACGTCCAGCAACTCGATCGAATATGAACGCGAGAAGCTGTTCACCAATAACGCGGCACCCGTCGCCGAAGGTACTTCCAAGCCGCAGTCGGAACTGCAGTTCGAAGATGCGGTCGCCACGGTCCGTACGATCGCACACTGGATGCGTGCATCGGTGCAGGTACTTGCTGACATCCCGACCCTGCGGTCGATGATCGATCAGCGCCTGCGCTATGGTCTGGCCTACAATGAAGAGCTGCAGTTGCTCAATGGGTCTGGCACCGGCCAGAATCTGCCTGGCCTCGTCACCAACGCGACCGCGTATGCAGCGGCTGGCGGACTGACTGCTTCGAGCCAGATCGATATCATCCGCCTGATGATCCTTCAGGTGGCCCTGGCGGAATATCCCGCCAACGGCATCGTGATGAACCCCATCGATATGGCAGCGATCGAGATGGCGAAGGACGGTCAGGGCCGATACCTGATCGGCAATCCCCAGGGCACCATCGATAAGCGTCTGTGGGGTCTGCCAGTGGTCGAAACGCAGGCAATGACCGTCGACAAGGCGCTGGTTGGTGCCTTTAATCTCGGCGCTCAGATCTTTGACCGGCAGGATGCGACCGTTGAGGTGTCGACCGAAGATCAGGACAACTTCATCAAGAACAAGGTTACGATCCGCGCAGAAGAGCGGCTTGCACTGGCGATCTATCGCCCGCAGGCATTCGTGTACGGCGATCTCGGCCGCGTAGTGTAACCTCTCTGGGGCGGGCTACGGCCCGCCCCGGTCTTTCCCATGTCGGAGAATGGCCATGATCAAGGCAATACTTCTAAAACCACTAGATGGAGAGCCAGAGGGCGCTGAACGCGAATTCAGTCAGGCTGATTTCACCATGTTGGAGGGCCTGAAGGCAGTCGCTCGCGCGCCGGAAGATCTTCCTAAAGCGCCAGATGCGCCCAAAGCGCCACGCCCTGCCCCAAAACCGAAACCTTCCGCAAACTGATGCGAGTTGTCGTCGTCACTCCTCCTGACCCTATTGTATCGTGGGAGGAGATCGACGCACACCTGCGCCTCGACGGGGATGCCGAACAAAAGGCATATGTCGAGGCGCTGGTTGCGGCCGCCACGGCGCACATTGATGGCCCGGCTGGATGGCTTGGTCGCGCCCTTGGCCCGCAAACGCTAGAGGCCCGGTTCCATCTAGACACATGTCCCGTTGTTCGCTTGCCCTATGGCCCGGTCATCGATCTGATTTCGGTGAAGTATCTCGATGCCCTTGATGTGGAGCGGACTGCGGATTTAGGTGATGTCGAGCTTTTCGGAACAGATGTTGAGCCCACCGGTGAATGGCCGTGGATTGGGGGGTCAGTGCGACGCGAAGCCGGCAGGATCCGATATCGCGCGGGTTATGCCAAGACACCTTTGAGCAATCCCCTCGAACACAGTGTTCCCGCGCCCATCATCGCCGCCATTTTGCTGATGACTGGGGATCTATATGCCAATCGCGAAACAGCCATAGCTGGCAGCGCATCGGCGATCCCGATGTCCACGACTGTGGAAAACCTATTGTCTCCATATCAGGTCTGGCGCTGATGGCCTTTAACCGTTTCACTTCCAGCGCGCGCAACCGGCAGATCGTGATCGAACGCAAGCATGTGGCGGCTGACGATTATGGCGGTCAGACCGAAACGTGGTCGATGCGCTGCCAGCCCTGGGCCCATGTCAATTTCGGCAGCGGGGCGGAGCGCCGGGAGGCGGCGCAACTCGCCGCTTCGGCACCGGCCACATTCTCTGTTTTGCGCAGTGCGGCCACGGCGGCTGTCAGCGTGGAGGATCGCATCCAGTTCGATGGTGCGATCTGGGAGATCGGCAGCGTCGTGCCATCGCGCGAATATAATGTCGGAATCGACATCACGGCGATCCGGTCGACGACATGACGCGGCGCAGCGGGCGGCTCGAAGGCTTTCGAGAAACCAGCAAGGGGCTGAACGACATGTCGAAGGCAATGGCGCGGGGCGTCGGACGCAAGGCGCTGAATGTGCCTGCCGAAATGCTGGCACGCGATGTACGGGCCAGCGCCACGGTCCTATCCGGTGATCTGCGTGAATCGGTCGACGTGTTCCCCGCGCCATCGCGGAAGGGAGCGCCGAGGATTGAAGTGCGCGCGGAGGATATCGCCTCGGTGCAGGAAGAGTTCGGGAATAGCGACCAGGTCGCCAATCCCTTCTTTCGTCGCGCGATCGATCAGGGACAGCAGCGCCGGTTCGAAGCCTTTGGCGACGCGCTGATGATCGAAACGAACGACGCGGTCATTCGGGCGGCCAAGAAAAGCACGGCGAAAGGGTAGTCATGGATTTCCAGACCGGCGTGCGCGCTCGGCTGCTGGCGGACAATACCGTCGCGGCCATCGCCGCCACGCGCATCTACTGGGTCGAGCGACCACAGAAAACGGCGTTGCCCGCTATCACGCTGCAAACGGTGAGCGATCCACGGCCGGACCATCTTAAGGGGCCTGACGGCGCACGGGGAACCCGGATCCAGTGCGATTGCTGGGCGGAAAATTACGGCATTGCGCTTTCGCTGGCGCGGGCGGCCATCGCCGCGCTGCGCCCGCCCGCAACCGTTTCGGGCAAGAAGTTCGGTAACGCGCGGGTCGAGAGCCAACGCGACCTCGGGGAATCCGTCACGGACGGCACCTTCATCCATCGCCAGTCGGTGGATTTCATCATCTGGCACGTAGGAGATTGAAATGGCGGAAACGCAAGAAGCCACGGTTGGCTACATGGGCGAGGTCTGGCTGCACAACGGCACCACGCTTTATGAGCTGCTGCAGGTAAAAAGCTTTCAGATTCCCGGTGGCGGCACGCGCGAGCAGGTCGAGACGACGCACCTGAAGTCGCCGGGCTGGCGGCGCGAGTTTATCAGCACCTTTTATGAAGACAGCGAGTTCGAAGTGACGCTGAATTGTCGCCCGCTGTCGACCACCGATGTGCTGCTGGAAGACGCTGCGAAGGAAAATGATCTTCGTGCGATGAAGGTAGTACTACCTGAAAATGGCGAGCCGGCGGCACAGATCGAATTGACGGCCAAGTGCACGGGCTACAACCGTGGCGAAGTGACGATCGACGGCGTGATCGAAGCGACCGCCACGTTCCAGGTGCGCACGATTGACGACATTGAAGCTTATGCGGCGCCCGTATAAATGGGCAACATTCAGAAGGGCGAGGCATCTTTTACAACCTCGGAAAACCCGCCGCGCACGTTCCACCTTGTTATGGATTTCAACGCCTTTGCCGAAGCGGAAGAGGTTACAGGTCTGGCACCGCAGGCGCTGCTAAGGGCGATCACGCCAGAGCTTGATCCCGTATCGGGTAAGGTCGTCCGTCCGCCTCCACTTAAGGTGCTGGGCGGGCTGCTCTACGGCGCGCTGAAAGATAGGCATCCTGACATCACCCACAAGGATGCGATCAATCTGCTGAATGAAGGCGTGGCCGTGGGCGAAGCCCTTGGAAAAGTGCTTGATGGGGTCATGCCGAAAGTCGATCCGAGTGCGGAGGGAAAGGTAGCGGCGCCGACGAGTGGGATTGGGACAAAACCCAGGAAGACTGGTCGGCGGAAGGGTTAGCGCCCGAAAGCTACTGGCGACAGACCTTTCGTTCATACCAGAACGTCATGCGCGGGCGGGCGCGGGGCAATCAGGAGCGGATCGTGCTTCTCGCCCATCAAGTCGAGGTCATGGCGCGGCAGAAGGTGCTGAAACGCGCAGACGCCTATTTGCCGAAAGCGAACGTGCCTAAGCCAAGTGGGGCGATGGCGGTGCTTGAGATGCTGCGCCGAATGAAGGCGCGGCAGGATCTTGGTCAACATGATTGAAGGGATTGCCGGTGGCAAAGGGACAGGGCTCAGGCGTCGTCCTGGGCTATCTCCGTTACGTGTTAGGGCTGGACAGCCTGGCGTTCCAGGAAGGCCTTGGCGATGCTGACAAACGGCTGAAGGCTGCGCAGAAGTCGCTTCAGAAGACGGCGGACAAGTTCAAGACGGTCGGTGCCGCGCTGACCGTAGGCGTGTCCGGTCCGCTGATCGCGATGGCAGCAAAGGCCGTCCAGGGCGCACGCGATCAGGCAGCCGCGGTCGCGCAGGTCGATGCGGCGATTAAGTCGATGGGGAACACGGCGGGGCTGTCATCCGAGCAGCTTTCAAAATTTGCGGACAAGCTGGAACTAAACAGCCTGGTCGATGCCGACGAGATCCTGAAAACATCGACGGCCAACCTGCTGACGTTTGGCAATGTGGCCGGTGAGAATTTCCTGAAGGCGCAGCAGGCCGCAGTCGATCTGGCCGAGCGCATGGGCGGCGACCTGCAGGGCGCGACGCTGATGATCGGCAAGGCGCTCAACGATCCGGTCAAGGGACTCACCGCGCTTTCGCGGGCGGGCATCCAGTTTACAGACAGCCAGAAAGCCCAGATTAAGGCGATGCAGGAAGTCGGCAACGTCGCCGGCGCGCAGGCGATCATGCTGGGCGAACTTAACCGGCAATTCGGTGGCGCGGCGGAGGCCGCAGCGAAGGCCGATCCGATGCGCCAGGTCTTCGTCAAGCTGGGTCAGGTCGGCGACACCGTCGGCGAGAAGCTGCTGCCGATCATTCCTGTGCTGGCCGATGCGCTGATCAGTGTGCTCGATGCATTCACGTCGCTGTCGCCAGAAACGCAGAAGTGGGTGCTGATCGTGGGAGCGGCAGCGACGGCGCTGGGCCCGCTTGCGCTGGGGGTGGCAGGGCTGGTGTCCGGATTCGCAGCATTGCTTCCCGTCCTCGCGCCCATCGGTGCGGCGATAGGTACGCTGGCGACGATTATCGCCACCGGCGCGATCCCGGCGATAGGTTCGCTGATCGTGGCGCTTTCGCCCATCCTCATCCCGCTGGCGGCGGTCGCCGCAGCGATCACTGGCGTGTATCTCGTCTGGAAGAACTGGGACAAGATCGAGCCGATCCTGCGCAATCTCTACACCGGCGTGAAGCTCTGGCTGATCGACAAGCTGGGCGCGGTCTGGAATTACCTGAGCGACAAGCTGAAGGCGGTCGGCAAGTGGTTCTACGACCTGTACGATGCCGTCGTCGGGCACAGCTATATCCCTGACATGGTCGACGAGATCGGCCAGAACATGGATCGCCTTGATCATCTGATGGTCGATCAGGCGCAGAAGGCCACCAAGTCGACTGCGGACAATTTCCGGGACATGGCCGCGCGCATCGGCGGCATTATCGACAGCCTGTATCCCAAGACCGCCGAGTTGCGGGCAGAGATGGAAAAGCTTGCGGCGTTGCAGGCCGACACGACTCTGTCGGAACCGGTGCGCATGGACGCCATTGCGCGTCAGACTACGCGGGTCAGAGACGCGCAGACTGCGGCGTCCGAGGAAGTTTCCCCGGCATTGAAGATGACGCCGCAGGGGCTGGCCGAAGTGGAGCGGGCGTGGGCGTCGGTCGAATCCACTGCTGCGGCTGCCGCATCAAGCCTGCAGGCCAGCACGGAAGCAACTGGCAATGCCTTTGTCGACATGGCGAACAAGTCGCTCAATGCGCTCTCCAACCTTGCCAATGCCATAAAGAACGGCGGCGTTCTGGATATTCTCTCCAGCGCTTTCAATGCTTTCGGGTCCATCGCGGGGTCGGGCCTGTTTGGCAAAAACCTCAAAGCCAGCTTCAGCAATTTCACACCAATTTCGGGCTTTCGCGCCAATGGCGGCCCTGTATCGGCGGGCAAGACTTACGTCGTCGGCGAGCGTGGACCGGAAATGTTCACGGCATCGCGGTCGGGTTACATCCATCCCAACGCTGGCAACGACAATGGCGGGCGCGGCGGCATAGCGACCATAGTTCCTTCACAATATTTCGACGTCGTCGTTGACAATCGCGCGGCTCATGTTGCCGCACCGATGGTCGTTGCCGGATCACAGGCGGCCAGCGCTGGAGCACAAAAGGCGATTGCCAGACGTGGCGGGAGGCGTCTGGCATGATCACATTCCCCGACGATATCGTCCCCAACGGGGCGACGCCATCGATGCTGGAATATGGCGGCGTCATTCGGCCCGCCACCGGTGCGGAGACGCTGAACCTGCTGCGCAACGGGAATCGGTTTCGCGTCGACATGACGCTGGCGCCGCAGACGGCGGAAGCGCGGCGGGTGGCCGTGGCACGTTTGCTGTCGGCGAAGACCGAAGGGTTACGCGTCGCCTATCCCTTGCAGGGAGTCGACCAGTCGGGCGGGGGTTCGATGGTGGTCAATGGCGCTGGCCAGTCGGGCAATGCCATTGCGTTGCGGGGTGGCACGCCGGGTTTTGTCATCCGCGAAGGCTGGTGGCTGTCCCTCGTGCGCGCGGACGGTCGGCATTATCTGCACAATGTACGCGCGCCCTGGACCATTGGTGGTGATGGTGCGGCTTTGGTGGCGATCAGTCCGAACCTGCGCCATCCTTTTGCTGACGGCGCGACGGTCAATCTGGCGATGCCGATGATCGAAGGGCTGGTCGACGGGGCAATAAGCTGGAACCTGCAGGTCGGCGGCATCATCGACGGTATCGGTTTTTCGATCGAGGAAGTTGCCTGATGACCGCGGTCAAGCTTGTCGGGCTGATGAAGATGGTGCTGCGTGACGGGCGGACGATCCGCCTGTGCGATGGCGGGTTCGTGAATGCCAATGTTGGCGCGGGGACAGAGACGTTCCTGTCCGCCGATCCGACCTTTGGCACCATAGGATCGATGGAGACATTCAACGAAGGCGTGGGCGACGAAGTGCCGGCATTCCAGTTGACATTCCTGCCCAACAGCACGGCATCCGCCACCGAAATATCCGCACCGGGAATGCAGGGCAGCGTCACGCGTTTCTGGATCGCCGAACTGGACGTCGCCACCGATGTACCAGTCGAAGCGCCGGACCTGCTGTTTCATGGCCAGATCGATACGGCGCTGCTGCGCACCGGCAAAGGTAAGCGCGAGCTGGACATCAGTTTCGTTTCGACCGCCGAGCGGCTGTTCGCGGGAAATGAAGGCAACAGCCTCAATCCACTATTCCACAAGCGCGTCTATCCCGGCGAGCTGGGCGAGGACAATGCCACCGGGCTGGGCACGGCGGTCGCGTGGGGGACCGAGGCACAGCCGGGGGCCGGTTATGGCACCAGTATTCCGCGCACTTACAGCAGCGACGTGCTGCGGGAGATTTACCGCTGATGTCCGACCTGCTGCGGCGCAAGATCGCCACCGAAAAGACAATGCGCAAATATCGTGCGCGGGCGTTCGACTGGCGTAACCGGTCGACCTGCATCCACCTCGCGCGGTTCCAGATGCGGCAGATGGGGCATCGCCCCCCGGCCATCCCCGATCTGCGGTCGCCACTGGGTGCACGATCCGCGCTGAAGGCCACCGGGCATGCCGATCTGGCAGCGTTGCTCGACAGCCTGCTGCCCCGGATTGCGCCTGCAGCAATGCTGCTCGGCGACCTGGCGCTGGTGGCGGGCGATCCTGAGGATGCGGGGGGCTTCGAAAGCATTGTGGTGTCGGCAGGCGACAAGCTGCTGGGATGGCATCCCGACGATCCGAGCGGAATCAAGCCGCTGATCGTGCGCGAATTGATCGGAGCATGGCGCCTGTGAGCAAGACGCTACGCACCGTTGCCGTGATCGCAGGCGCGGTGGCATTGATCGCAGTGACAGCCGGCGCTGCAGCAGGTGCGCTGGCCCCCACATTGGCCGGGTCGTTGACCGTGGCGGGCGTCTCTACAGGGACCATTGCAACGATTGGTGCCATCGCCTCGGTAGCCGCTACCGTCGCGAACATCGGTGCGCAGCTGACCGCAAAGAAGCCGCCTGCGCGCGGCGCCGTCAACCAGGTGCTGATCGCCAGCGACGCTCCGTCGCCTTATGTGATGGGACGCACTTATATCGGCGGTATCTTGCGGCACGATGTCGGCTATGGCGCGACACTGAAGAAGGTACCAAATCCCTATCGTGCCATGGTGCTGCTGCTGTCGGTGGCAGGGCCGGTGCAGTCGGTGGAAGCCACCTATCTGGACTATGCACCCGTGTCGTTCAGCGCCAACGCCGCCACGGGCTATTATTCGGGCTTCCTGTATCGCGATATCCGACTGGGACAGGGCACCGAAACCGCGCTGACGCCGAGTTTCGCGGGTGTCCCGGGTTGGTCGAGCGCGCACAAGCTGTCGAGCAAGTGCGCAGTGATGTTGAACCTGAAGTTCGACAAGGACGGCAAGCGCTTCGCCAGCGGCGTGCCCTCGATCGGGCATGTGGTGCTCGGCGTGAAGGTGTACGATCCCCGCCTCGACAGCACCTATCCGGGTGGGTCGGGCGCGTGCCGCATCAATGATGAATCGACGTGGGTCTATTCGGAAAATCCCGGCCTGCACGCGCTGAGCTACGCGCTGGGGCGCTATCGCGTGGGCAAGAAGGTGTTTGGCGTCGGCCTGCCCGGCGAAGGCATCCGGATCGCCGATTTCGTCACGCTGGCCAATGTGTGCGATGCCAATGGCTGGAAGGTGGGCGGCGGGATTTACGAACCGGGCGACCGCTGGGCGAACCTGAAGGAGATACTGCAGGCCGGTGGCGCAGAGCCGCTGTTCACCGGCGGCAAGCTGGGCTGCAAGATCAACGCACCGCGCGTGTCGCTCGACACCGTCACGGCCGTCGACCTGGCCGACGACGATGCCGAGACGACGCCGATGCAAAGCTGGCGCAATCGGCGCAATGGCATCATACCGAAGTATCGGTCCGAAGCACACAAGTGGGAATATGTCCCGTCAGATCTGGTGACCGTGCCCGCCTACGTCACCGAGGATGGTGAGGAAAAGATCGAAGAGCGCCAGTATAATCTGGTGCAGCAGAAGAACCAGGCGGCTCAACTGGCTGCCTATGAACTGGTGAACGGACGCGAGCTGTTTCCGATAACGCTGGTATGCAAGCCGCGGCTGCGCAAATTCGGGCCCGGCGACATGCTGACGCTCAATCTGCCGACCGATCATGGCTTAGCCGATGTCGATGCCGTGATCGTAGATCGCTCGATCGATCCCGCGACGATGAAGGTGACGCTGACCTTTGTGTCGGAAACGGATGGCAAGCATGATTTCGCGCTGGGTCGCACTGGGACCGCGCCGCCTACGCCGTCACTGACTTCGCCGGAAGACCGAGACAACATCGCGGCGGAAGTGGCTTTTGGTACCGATGGTGCACCAGGCACCCCCGGCGCTGATGGCGTTACGACTTATACGTGGATCGCTTACGCCGATAGCGTCGATGGCCAAATCAACTTCTCAACCGGCTCCCCCGGCGGCCGTGCGTATATCGGCATTGCGGTAAACAAGACAACACCGACGGAATCCACGAACCCGGCAGATTACCAGTGGTCCGCTTATCGCGGTCCTGCAAATTTTGGCCTCGTGAGTTTCAACGGCAACACGACTGTCGGCTCCAACTTTTTCTACCGGTCTGCCGGCAGTGATGGCTGGACCACGGGGGCCTACTCGAGCGAGAGCTTTACCGGCACGGCTCAGTTAGGCTTCACGCTGGCGCAGGCCGACAGAAGCATCATGGTCGGGCTGAACACTGACCCCACGACAAACGCAGACTATGCCACGATCGACTTCGCCTTCTACCTGCGGAACGACGGGCTAGTCGATATATACGAGAGCGGCAGCGGCATTTCATCGCATGGAGCATACAGCGCGACGACAAAATTCCAGATCATCTACGATGGCGCGATGGTCCGCTACTTCAAGGATGGAGCGCTGCAGCGACAGGTAGTCGCTGCGGCCAATTTGAGGCTCTTCCTAGACAGCTCGCTCGCCGACGCTGGCGGCCGCGTCGAGAATATTTCTTGGCAAGCTGCCGGCAAGGCGGGGGCAGATGGCGCCCCCGGCACCGCGGGCGCCCCCGGCACGAACGGCACGGACGGCCAGACGCTCTACGAATGGAACGCCTACGCGGACAGCATCGACGGAAACGTAAATTTCACAACTGGCGCGCCGGGTGGGCGTGCATTCATCGGCCGCGCCATCAACAAGACGACGTCCGTCGAAAGTACGAACCCGGCGGATTATCAGTGGGTTCAATACACTGGCCCGGCCAATTTCGGGTTGGTCAACTTCAACGGCAACAGCATTGTCGGCCCGAATTTTATACAGCGGATTGCCAACTATTCGGCATGGGACGCTTCTGCACATAGTTCCGAATCATTCACCGGCGGCGCTGCTCTCAGCTTCAAGAATCCAACAAACGTTCATGCAATCATGGTTGGACTAAACTCCGATCCTACCGCCGACGCCAGCTATACAAGTTTGGATTACGCATGGTATATGGCGGAAGATAGCCACCTTCAAATATATGAAAGTGGCGCGCTGATCGCTGATTATGGGGTGCAGCCCGCCGGCGTGACGATGCAGATCGTCTACAACGGCAAGACGGTCCGCTACTATCACGGCGCCACGTTTGTCCGCGAAGTAGCCACCACGGCTGGTCGGCGCTTCTGGTTCGATTCGTCTCTGGCTACCCCCGGCGCGCGCATCGAAAACATCACTTGGACGGCGGCGGGTGCGGCGGGTAGCGACGGTGATCCCGGCGCGACCGGTGACACCGTCATCGCCATCTACCGCCGCCAAGGAACGGCTCCTGCCACGCCCACAGGCAACCTCACGCCTTCGGGCTGGTCGACCAGCAAACCCGCCGACGACGGCACGCCGCTGTGGCGCAGCGATGGCCGGATACTTAGTGCCGATGGTGTGACCCTGATTGGCGCATGGTCGGCGCCCTCTATATTCGAAGCGCAGGCGATCAACCTTGCTGCCCAAACGATCGTCATCGACAGCCAGAACGACACATTCGGCCCCATCATTCGTGCGCTCGACCCTTCGCAGGCCATTGCGGTCACGGCGCGCATCCGAGTGGCGCTGAACGTAGGCCCGCGCACGCAGTCGATCACAACAGAATTCAGGCTCGTCGGTGCGGGAAGCTGGACGACGCTGGCGAGCAATTCCGAAACGGATGCCAGCTTCGTAGCCGTTGGCGCGGTCGGGACCATCACCAACTCGTCGGGCGTGTCGCAGACATACGAGATCCGCGCAACTACGGTGATGTCTTCGCCCAACGGCGATGTGCAGCTGGAAAGGAGCTATTTCCGGGCATGAGCGACGACCCCTTCAGCGCCGTGATCGAGAAGGCCAGCGGGGCCGTGTTCTTCGTGCAAGACGCGTCGGACTATGCGGACGATGCCTATGCCGTCTTGCCCGCTCCGGACGACTTCATGCGGCAACGATATGCCTGGGACGGGGCGCAACTGGTGTCCGACATCGCACTGGCCAAGGCAGCGGCACTGGAACGCATATCGGCGCGGTTCTACGCCGCGCTCGCGCAAGGCTGCGCATCGCCGAAGGGCTGGGTCGATTGCGACGACAAGGCGCAGGCGCGCATCACGTCGGCGGTCAGTCTCATGCGGGAGCTCACGACGCTGGGTCAGGCACCGCCCGCGTTGAGCTGGACGATGTTCGACAAGTCGCCTGAACCCCACACCTTGGCCGATCTGGTGCAGCTGGGCATCGCTATCGGCATGCGCACGCAAACGCTGTTCGGGGTGAAGCAGGAGCTGGAAGGTGCAGTCGAAGCCGCAACATCGATCGAGGATCTGAACGCGATCGATGTCGAGGGAAGCTGGACAGCATGAGCGAACCTCCACGCACAGCACTGGAGTGGCTGTTCGGCGGCGGGCTGATCGCCACCGGCGGCGGCATCAAATGGCTTTGGGACCAATGGACGAAACGGGCGGATAAGCGGCAAGCCGAACTCGACGCACGCGAACACGAAATCGAAGAGCGGGAAGCGGCGAGCGTGAAGAAAATGGAAGAGCGTCTCGACGCGCTCGAAAGCAAGGTATCCGCCCAGGGCGTTGAACTGGAAGCGCACCGGATCGCCATTCATATCATGGTCGCCAAGGTGGCGCGCGATGATCCGCAGGCGCCGGAGCTGAAGCAGGTTGCAGAGATACTTGGTTCAGCTTTTCCAGCCTTCCTGCAAACGCCATCGGACATGATCGCGATGCTCGCAAAGATGGAATGACCTTTTCGCGATTGGCGAATTCATAGGCGCTTTGGGCGCCTTTTTAATGGGAGTACTGCAATGGGCTTTAGCAAAGACGACCTCGCCCTGGACCCCTTGGTATGGACTGATATTGCAGCGGTGGATGGCTATGAGGATGTCGCTGGCCAACTTCTGACGATACAGAGCAAAGGCAACTATCCGGCCCTCGTATACATCGGCGGAGCGTTGCCACCCTCGGGCGATTCCCTGGACCACGGCATATCGTTGAATCCCGGATCCGCAGTCACAATCACGGCAGACAACTTCTGGGTTAAGGGTCAGGGCAGCGTCGCTATCCTGATCGAGGACTAGGCCATGCCGATATCGACATCGATACAGGGCAGTCTTTCCGTTGGGGTCAATGGCGGCTTCGGATGGGCGCTGCGCCTGCCTGCCGGCGCGCAGTGGGTCACGACGGAGAACGGCACCAAGTACGTCACGAAAACTATCAGCGGGAAGGAATATCGCCTCTATAAGTTTGGCACGTTCGATTTCACACCCATCGATATCGACACGTCGGCAGCGATCGGCGCGCTCGCCGGTACATTCGATGTGTCATCGCCCGGCGGCTACCCCGTCACTCTAACGACAACCGACCCGAATTTCTCCATCTCCGGCGCAAGCCTGCTGGTTGCCGTATCGCTGCAGCCTGTCGCCTACTATGTCCAGGTCAAGGCCACTGACACCAATGGGTGGAAGTGGACGAAGCTGTTCGCGATCGATGTCGACGCCGCGCCCGTGCTGCAGGATGTCACGTTGTCCAAGCAGTTACAGATCGGCGTGCCTGTGCCAGCGGGAACCGTCATCGAGGGCGTCGCAGTAGGTGCAGCGTGCACCAGCGGGATCGCAGGCGTCACCTTCGATGACACTGTACGCCCCGTCACGGTCAGCGGCACACCCACGGTATCCGGCGCGATCGCGAACGCCGTCCATCAATCGCTCGGCGGGCAGACGAAGAACAGCACCTATTCGGTGCTGGCAGGCGCTCCGGCGTTTACGGTTGATCCGGCCATATCTGGTGCGGCGCAAATCGGGCAGACCCTCACTTGCGATCCCGGTTCAGCGCCCGGCGGGACATCGCGCAATTTCCAGTGGTTTCGCCGACTGCCCAGCAACGCTGTCCAGGCAATCAACGGCGCATGGAACGCGACTTACGTCCCGACATCGACGGTCTATCAAGGAGCAAGCGACCTTGGCGCAGTCATTTGGTGCCGCGTCACATGGTTTCGGGGTAGTCTGGGTGTCCAAAAGACTTCGAACGAGAGCGCCGCGGTGGCGGCAGCGCCTGTCAGCGTCCCGGTCAATACCACTGCTCCTGTCATTACCTCCTCAATGGGTTCAGCGAGCGGGCTAAATGACGTTCTGACCGTCTCTGCGGCGGGCGTATGGAGCGGCGCGTCCGGAGGCGTGATTGGCGAGTGGCTTTCAAACAACGTAGAAACGGGGGTAATCGCCACTAGCTTCGAGCGGACTATGCCGTACCTGACCGCCACGTTGGTATGGCGCGAGACAGCGACGGGGGCCGATGGCGCGCACACAACCCAGAACAGCAATGCGATCGTCGGCGATGCGGGCGCAAAAACATGGTGGAAGGCGCTGTTTGACCCTGAAGAAAAGATCGACCTTCGGCCTGGCAACCTTGCCTTCACCTATGAGGATGATCGCGATTACATCTCCGTAGCAGGAACGCACATCACAGCCGACAAGCGCACGGGCACGCTCCAATATAAGGGCGGCCGACGAGGGTGGGTCGTCGGTCCAAACATGGGCGCGAAGCAACTGCAGATCACCGATAATCTGTGGTTCGCCGCCATGTTCAGCCACGACGCGACGGATGCGGAATCAACGGACGGCTTCGCCTTTGGCGGTACGGCTGCGCGACCGCAATCCGGTGTCGTCTTTAACAGCCGGGCTTGGGGAAGTTGGGGTCCACGCAATAGCTGGAAATATTTTGGTCAGGAGAACAAGGCCACGATCACGCGCTTTGAGCGCTTATCGCTGAACGAATGGCGTCTTGAGATTGCCGCGCCGTTCCCGGAACCGTTGACAGCCGGGCAGGCCATTCCTTCGGCACGCAAGTTCAAGATCGCCAAGGTGCCGGGTTTCGATCCGCTAACCGGCCCGCATGGCGACTTCGAATGTATCGAAGTTCTTTCGCCCACGAGCTTCCGGCTGAAGCTGACTACTTTCTTCACTATCGCCTCGGCATGGAACCTGCTCACCCGCCCCGGCATCGGGTCGAACTTCACATCAGGAACCGCTTATCTCATGGGCGCTGGCGCAAGTGCACCTGGCGGCTATCTCGACGCGCAGGAACATGCAGACGCGCTAGGGCAGCAGGACGCGGGTAAGGAGGCCGACGAGGTCGTATGGGAGCGGTGCACCGCGCAAACGGCCTATCAAACGATCCGGGTGAGCCAAGGCATCACGCACCCGCCGTTCTTCGAGTTCATCGACTGCAACTTTACCCACGGAACGACGCGCGACCCACAGGAGGTTTCGACCCAGCATTTTTATAGCGGGACCATTCGCGGGCTGAAGGCGTCGGGCACGTATATGCAGTCCCGCTTCGGCGCGCCGCTGGAAACCTATGGCATCGGCGTCACGGCATGGGTCAACCAGATCGGCAATGCGAACGCCTGGTCGTCGGTGACCGTCAACGGACAGAAGCGCGTCACCAACCCGAACATGGTAGGCTACATCATCGACGGCCTTGCACCCGCGGACTCTTGCACCCGCACCGGTTCGACCGCGAGCATGCCGACGTTCCTCGGCTATGCTGGCCCCGACCTGAGCCGTTTCACTACGGTGACGCTGGAAAAGGGATCCGGTGCTGCGCTTGCGACTGGCATCCTTGATCGCATTGTCGTCGACTATGATGGGCCTGAGATCATCGACTGGACAGTCAGCGGCATAGATCCTTCGATCCTCTACAAGCAGCCGCAAAGCCGCCGGATATTAGCCGGGCCAGCCTTCGTCGCTGGCACCGAATACACCTTCACAGTGAACCTAACGCCACGGGGCAGCGGACTTACCAAGTCGCAGTCTGTCACGCGTGGTGCGTAAAGAGCGGGAGCAAATACAATGGCGGCAATCCCAGAAAAAGACCGGGCAGATTTTGATGCAGTAATAAATCCGGCTTTGGCGGAGCGGGGGCTCGGCGGTGGCCCATTAGCAAATGGAGCCTGGGTCGCGTTTGGCCGGATGCCACGCCTCCGTTTGGTGGGTACTGGCACCGTGACGCTGGATGCCCGCAATCGGCTCGGCACAGTAACCAACTCTGTCGCCGCATACACAATATCCGGCGCGACCAATCAAATCGAATTTCCGTTTTTCGGGGATGATGCAGTCGAAGTTCGCGCCACCCTCACCGGAACAGCTACAGCGGAGATTATATAATGTCGGGCTATCCTTTTGAAGTTCAGAACGGAACGGTCGGCGTTGACCTACTTCAGCGCGGATTGGTTGAAGGTGATCCGTTGCAGCTATTCGCTAACAATTCCGGAGCGGGAGTAGCTGTTGCGGCAGGTGCTGTGAACACAGTGGTTATAGCCAGCACGCAGCCGCCACGCATCGGCAAAATCTTCTTTGCGGATACTGCGTTGATATCGCTGGACAACCCTGCTGTTGCTCAGTTGGGCGTCGGTGGAGATACGGTCGGACGATTTCCTGGCATATCTACTCAGGTACTTATAGGAGCCAATGCACCAATCGCTATACCTGTTAGGGCATTAATTCGCGGTTTCGCATTCCAAAACGGAATTTTCGGTGTTAATGTTCGCAACAACCTAAACGCTGGGTCTGTTACTTACAAAGGCTCTGTAACGGTCAATGGCTTTGTGATTACCGACGATCTTAATTTCAGCGCGAAACACACGTTGGGGTTCTTCGGTGACAGTACATTAAATGGAACGGGGCCAACCACGACCGCATCAATGTGGCCGTTCATTGTACGCGACTGGCTTATTGCGCAGGGCTTTGATTGCCGGAACATCCTGAAGTCTGTCTCTGGCTCTACCAGCGGAGATCACGAAGGGTGGCGGAAGGCTGGCTGGCACGGTGCGCTCAGCAAGTACGCGATGGGCTTCTACAATCTTGGCATCAACGACGCCGGTGCCGGAGTCTCGGCCGCGACTGCTCTAGCCAATGCCACCGCCTTCTGGACGTGGTGGGATAAAAAGTACCCGAAAGCGCCGCTCGTCATTGTCGGGATCACACCTTTAGAAAATAATACTAGTGAGACCGCAGCAGCGGCGATCCGCAGTGCCGTGGCTGCGTGGGTCACGTCGGTGGCCTCCCCTCGACTAAAATATGTTGCGACCGAGGCATTATGGGACCGCACGGTTGCATCAAATTACGCTGGAACGGACGCTGCGGGAAGCAGAGTGCACTACACTGATGCCCCACATGCATTGGTTGCTGGAGCGATTACTACGATGCTGGCGGCAAATAACTTTACTAGGCCAAACACATGACCGAGCATAAGGTCATCTGAAATAAATACCGTCATATTGTAACATACGGAGAGTGTTGGGGTCTCTGAAGCCGGGTAGAATATCCCAACATTCAAAACCAAGTGCGCGGAGCGTTGTGTCCAACTCGTGTGCGCTCGGCTGATCACCGTAAAGAACTGCTAGGCTCATCTCTAATTGCACCCCAACGATAGAGGTTGAAAGAGAGTGCACTGCCCCTTCCAGAACCATTCGTTCTGCACCTTGAACGTCGATCTTGAGATAATATGGGCCACTATCGACGTCTTCCAGCAGATCATCTAGGCGGTTGGTACTAACCTGGATCGAACGCACGGTGGCGCTGTGCGGAGCCGCGTTGACATGGGTGGCTGTCATCGTAAGGAGTGAGCTAGAAACGCTGTTCCCAGCCTCGTAAAACGTAGCCTCGCCTGTTTCATTGCTGATAGCCATAGGTGGCGCGACGTTCCAGTTAGAATGACGCGCTGAACGCGCTTTTAATGCCTGCCATGCATCGGGTAAAGGCTCAAAGGACAGTACGTCTCCTAGGAACCCGCCTTCTATCAGGTCGGAAGCGAACCCGCCGTCATTGGCACCAATATCCAAAACAGTGCGAACGCCGTGATGTTTCAGCAGTTTAGGAAGGCGTAGACCCCACATTGTCATGGGGTTGGCGTGATACGCCTCAACACCCACTTTTCGCAGAGTTTTTCGAGCAAAGTTAAGCACAGTCATTCACAATTCTCCGCAGAGTATGCCCCAAATATTCGCCAGTATGTAGAACACAACACTCCGCAAGCAGGCAAACCTTAATTGTTATCGTAACAGGTACGTTTGGCGCCTCTTGCTTGGTAGCGCACCATTTGACCTCAAGATGAGGCCACACAGCAATTCCGCGGCATGACCGCACCACAGGGCGTCTTCGGGCGCCCTTTTTCATGGGAGTGAGAAATGAAGGTCATCAATATGATCGACGACATCATTGGTCGCGAAGGCGGGTACAGCAATCATCCTGCAGATCGAGGCGGACCAACGCGATGGGGCGTCACTGAGCAGGTCGCTCGATCTTTCCACTATGCCGGCGACATGCGGGTGCTACCCCGCGAAACTGCCGTGCAGATCTATCTGACGCGGTACTGGACCGGCCCCAAGTTCGACCAGGTCGCAGCCATCTATCCCAAGGTGGCGGAAGAGATGTTCGACACCGGCGTGAATATGGGGCCGGCGGTTGCGGCGAAATTCCTGCAGCGTGCGCTCAATGCGCTTAATCGGGGCGCGGTCGACTATCCCGACATCGCCGCTGACGGCCAGATCGGGGCAATGACGATCTTCGCGCTTAAGGGCTACCAGACTAAGCGTGGGGCGATGGGTGAAGCTGTGCTGCTGAAGGCGCTCGATGCGCTGCAAGGCGCGCGGTACTTCGACATCACCGAAAACCGGTCCGCTAACGAAGCATTCCTCTATGGCTGGCTGTCCAATCGCGTGGGTGCGCTGGCATGAGCGCGCTGTCATCCATCCTGCGGTCGGTTGATGGCGGAAACTATGCGTTCTGGTGTCCTGGCTGCAAGTGCTCGCACCCTGTCGCGGTGGGCACTCCTTTCCGGAATGGAGCAAAGTGGTCGTTCAACGGTAATCCCGATCTGCCGACCTTCAGCCCCTCGCTGCACATAAAGACCGGCCACCACGTCACCGGCGAAAGTTCGGAAGAGTGCTGGCTATGCAAAAAAGGTAGCGTGGCTTGCGGCATTTGCCACTCGTTCGTGACCGACGGCCGGATCCAGTTCCTCGGCGATTGCACCCATCACCTTGCGGGCCAGACTGTCGACCTGCCCCCATTTGCGGACCATTATAATGAATGACGCGGAACTAGACCTAGCGGTCCGCCGTGTGCTCTTTCCGATGCAGGCGTCCAAGGCGACGGTCGACACCCTTACGGACAAGCATGTCTTGTTGTGCATCGCCATGGGATTGGTCATCATCCTCCTGGCGATCATCGTCGGGCTGCTGTTGACGCCGCGGGCTTTGCCGAACTGGGCAGAGAACGTTTTCGTATCGATCGCCACCGCGTCAGCCTTAAAGCTTGGCGATTGCGTCAATGCCATCGTGGCGCTGTCCAGCGGTCGATCGGTGGAGCGCTTGGGCACGCAACTGGCCAGCACGTCGCCGGCAACCGATGGCCCAATGCCGGTGACCGTCATCAACCCCGCGACAGATCCTGTCCCAACTGTGGAGGCGAAGTAATGCCCCTGTTTCTATTGAACCTGGGAACCCGCCTGTTCGGCGAGAAACTGGCCCGCGCCGGGATATGGGCGACGCTTGCAGTGTTGCTTATCGTGGGCGCCGGCGTCGCCAAGTGCGTTTACGACCGCACGCTGATCGCCAACCACGATGCCAGGCAGGACGCCAAGGTACAGGCCCAGTCGCGAACCTCTTCGGAAGCCGCGACGGCGAAGGACACCAAACGGCAGGCCGATTTCCGCGCCTCCCAAGATCACCTGAAGGAGAAAGTTGATGAAGCGCACGACAATGGCGGCAGCCCTCTCGATGCTTATTTTGACGGGCTGCGCGACAAGCCAGGTAAGGCCCCCGAGTGAACGCCTGTCCTGCAAAGGCGAGCCGGAAGGCGTGGGCTTTCCAAAGGTCGACTGGTCGGGCGACGTGACCGCGATCCGATCGATGGTCAATGCCCGCGAACTGGCGACAGTGACTTACATGATGGCGCTGCGCGAAGCCGGGCAGGACTGTCGGTCGCAACTGGCATGGAACCGGGATTATTGGCAGGGCCAGAAGTGATCAGCGTTATTTGCCGTCGAGCGTGATTCTCTCGATAAGGACGACGCCTTCCAACTGGTCCGCGATGATCTTCAAATCCGCCCCGGTCAGGCCGCCATCGTCGACCTGATCTTCAGCGTTCCAGCTATCGGCGAAGGCGCGGAAGCGGGCCTTGAGTGCGTCGTCCATCTAGCTCTCCTATGTTTCGTCAGTTTCAATGCGGGTGAGGACGGAAGGATAGAACCGGCGCTGTCCCCAGTCGTCGCGATGTCCCTCCCCGGCCTTTACCGCAGCGTCCTCGGCGGCCTCTTTTGTCGGGTGCCATCGGCCCTTTTTAGATGGGGTGACGTATCGATATCGGGTCAATTCAGCCTCCGAAAATAAACCATACGCCTCTGAAAAAGTTTTGCCTATGCCCCCTACCCCGTTGATAAATATATGGGTGGTTTTGCGTCCCGGTCGATAAGAAACGGCAGAATTGAGCGGATTAAGGATTATTTGCGATAAACC
>CAYPNW010000001.1:41811-52328 GCA_964411965.1 uncultured Burkholderiaceae bacterium | reverse complement strand
TTTTGCATATCGGCGAGCATTTGCGAGATGCCTTTCGCCAAACTTTCACCTTTTGTTTCGATAATTTTTGCTTGTGCTTCAGGATTTGTGACCAAAAAATTTGCCGGCGATATCGCATCAATTACTTGCTGCACCGCAAAACGAATTTTTTGTTTTGTTTTGTCAGAACCCTCAACCGCTTCAGCCATCGCCATCAGAAACCGTGCGTTGAGTAAATATGAAGCGGCACTGAACGCATGTGAGACGTGGTTGTGCCATTCTGGGGATGCGAACCGGCGATCCTGAAACGTGGGTAGTTTGGCGACAAAAAAATCCTGCCAGAGAGCTGCGTATTCGGCTAGGTAATCGCTTTGTAGCTTGCTCATTGCCGACGCATCGATCTGCGCCCCCATTTCCTTGAGCAATTCCAAAACTGGTGCATCAAACGCAGCAGCGGTTGGTTGTACCCAATCTTTCCATTGACTTTGATTCGTCATTTGGGTGACCCAATCGGAGACCATTGTTTGAGGATCGAATGCCTGCATGTGCGTCTCCTGTTTTTCGCGTATCGTTATTGTCTAAAGCCCTATTTTTGGGGGCCTGGATCAAATCGTATAATCACCGCATTGGATAATCAACCGTTATGCCCTTTTTATATCTTATCGCAATCGCTTGGATTTATGTAGTGATGTTAATGGCTTTAACGGAAGTTTCAGTCATTGCGGGAATCATGACCTTTCTCTTTTTCTGTGCATTACCACTTACCGTCGTTTTTTATCTCATGCTCGCACCGAGCAGAAAAAGGCGACGTGCTGCAGAAGCGAAAGAGAAATTAAACACCGCCCTGAAAGCGCCTAACGAGGCAGATCCACAATAAGTTGCCTAAGTTGTCTCATCAAGCCAAATGAGACTTGCCATTCGACCAGTGACTTTATCGCGCCGAAACGAATAGAACTTATCGCTTTCACTGAAGGTACAATGCTCGCCGCCAAAAACGCTTGTAACACCACATTGCGCCAAAAGAAAACGGGCGAGTCCGTAGATATTTGCTAAATATTTATTCGGCGCTGGCAAGGGTAAAAAGTACTGTGAGAGTGCTTCTGACTTTGCGACAAACGCATCAAACACATCCTTGCCAACTTCAAATTGTGATGGTCCAATAGCCGGGCCCATCCACGCGGTGATCTGATTGGCGCCTTGATCGCGCATTGCGCTTATCGTTGAATCCAGCACGCCTAACGCCAAGCCGCGCCAGCCCGCATGAGCGGCAGCGACCACTTTGCCATCAAGATCTGCCATTAACACGGGCAGGCAATCCGCGGTCAGCACGGCACAAATCTGCCCAGGTTTTCTGGAAAACATGGCGTCTGCGTTGACCTCATCGTTAGCCATCTCCGCAGCAATCACTTGACGGCTATGAACTTGTCGCATGTAGCTTGCGGGCTTGGGCAAGTAGGCATTGAGTATTTGCCGATTCAAGGTCACTGATTCAGGACGATCACCAACATGCCCTCCAAGATTTAAGCCGCCTGTTGCCTCGTGCGGCACACCTGAAAATGCGCCCTCACTTACACCGCCAAAACGGTAGGTCGAAATGGCTTTCACACCCTTTGGCAAATCTTGCCATGTCGGAACGATGAAAGGGATTTCATTATCGCCCATCATGACCCTACTGAAACTCAGTGATTGGCATACCAGACGTGCCAATTAAACTAAGGATATCTGCTGGCAAGGGGCATTCCCACTCCAAAGGCTCTTTTGATTCGGGGTGAATCAAGCCTAATCGTCTCGCGTGCAGTGCTTGTCGTGGGAAGAAGCGCGCCAAATGAGCCTTCCCATAGATTTGGTCGCCTACTAAAGCAAAGCCCAAAGACAACATATGGACGCGAATTTGGTGCGTGCGACCGGTCTCAAGCTGGCAAGCCACCAAACTGACGGGAAATTTTTCTAACATGCCCGTTGCGAGTCGTTGATAGTGGGTTACCGCGGGCTTAGCCAAAATGCTCTGGGACACGGCCATCTTTAACCGATCGCGCGAATGGCGCGCAATCGCTGCGTCAATCGTTCCTGACTTGATTGGCGTACCCCAAACCAGTGCCAAATATTCTCGTTTAACCGTTCTTTGCTGCAACTGTCGAACTAATTCAGTCTGCGCCTCAATGGTTTTTGCAACCACCATTAAGCCAGACGTATCTTTGTCTAAACGATGAACGATCCCTGCACGCGGCACACCTTGCAACTGGGGGGCATAATGCAATAACCCATTTAACAAAGTGCCCGACCAATTGCCAACGGCAGGGTGCACAACCAACCCTGCCCCTTTATTGATAACCATAATCGAACGATCTTCGTAGACAATATCAAGATCCATGGGCTCGGGACTATACGCCCCCTCATCTGGCGACGCTTGCGGCGAAATTGCCACGAATTCATCACCTAGCACGGTATCTTTTATGCGAGCGGTTTTGCCATCGACAAGAACGTTGCCGGCTTCAATCCATTGCTGTAGGCGGCTTCGCGAATACTGGGGAACCATCTTGGATAAAGTTTTGTCCAAGCGTTCACCACACCATTCACGCCCGATTTTCAGTTCAATTTTTTCTAATTCTTGGGGAAGATCGTCGCCGTCTTCATTGGTGATTTCTACTTCTTGCAAAATCTCATTCGCAAGATTCTCAACTTCATTTGTTATGACCTTATTAGGCATCAGCTATAATCCGTAAATTGTTCCTATGCACAAGTACATTCTCATGCAAATTAAATTAAAAAATCTGTTTTATATCGTTTTTGCGCTGGCGCTTTCTGGCTGTGGTCTTTTCGGTGACAGAGTCGATGAAACAAAAAACTTCACTGCGGCAAAATTATACGCTGATGCCAAAGAGGAACTGACGAGTGGCTCCTACGAACGCGCGGTACAACTTTTTGAGCGCCTAGAATCTCGTTACCCATTTGGCCCCTATGCCCAGCAGGCGCAATTAGAAATTGCCTATGCTTATTTTAAGCAAGGCGATCAAGCACAGGCACTTGCCGCCGTCGAACGATTTATTAAGCTACATCCAAATCATCCTAACGTTGACTACATGTACTATTTGCGTGGGTTGATCACGTTCAACGATAGTTTGGGTTTCTTGAACTTCATCGCCAACCAAGACATTACTGAACGCGATCCAAAAGCCTCACGGGACTCATTTGATGCGTTCAAACAGCTCGCCATTCAATTTCCTGATAGCAAGTACACGCCAGATGCAACTTTGAGGATGAAGTATCTGGTGAATGCCTTGGCGCAGTATGACTTGCATGTGGCGAAATATTACTATCGTCGTCAAGCCTTCCTTGCCGCGGCAAATCGCGCGCAAGCCGCGATTCGTGAGTATCCTGATGCGCCAGCAATCGAAGAAGCACTTTATGTACTTGTGAAATCATATGACGCCTTAGGCCTCACTGAGCTACGCGATGATGCGAACCGCGTATTTACTAAAAATTTCCCAAACAGCGCATTTTTGGGTCGCAACGCAGGAGGGAAATCCGCCTGGTGGAAGTTGTGGACTTTGTGGTAAGCCACGAATCATACAAAAAGCCCCAAACCAATGGGGCTTTTTTCTTGCCCGCGAATGAGTTAAACCAAACCTAGCTTTAAGCAAAGTATCAATGACACGCATCATCCTCGACACCAACGTTTGCCTCGATCTTTTTGTTTTTAACGACCCTCGATGGCAAAAAATAGTGGCGGCACTAGAATCGCGGTCAATTGAAGCGATAACCAGCGCCGAATGTCGGGAGGAATGGCTCGCGGTACTAAATTACAGCCACTTACCTGTTACTGAGGCGACCCGCGCTGACTTCATCAAACGTTTCGACCTTACAATTACGGTCGAAAATCCTGTCCCCACGCATACGATTCTTCCCAAATGCACAGACAAAGATGACCAAAAATTTTTAGAATTTGCCCGCGATGCAAAGCTTGAAATTCTTGTGACAAAAGACAAGGCCTTGTTGAAATTAGCCCGAAAAACCCGCGCATTGGGGCTATTTGAGATCATGACTCCAAACGCATTTCTTCAAACCTTAGTACCAGTTGAAATGTGAAATAAAGTAAATTGCTTTTCAAGGACAACTAAATGATGACAAATTTTGTTGCGTGAGGTTATCCTTACAACACAAAACTCCTGTTACTATGTTTTAACGTTGTAAAATCATTGTGAGCCGTCAAGCCCTCGCAACGTGAGGAAAACTCTTAAAAAAAGTCGACGTGAACTGCCGAAGGCTTCTAAATAAGTTCGTAAAAAAATGTCAGCGAATATGGAGAAGATAGGACTATGAGCGATTCCGATGAAGATTTAGACGCATTGTTTGAACAGATGGCAAACCAACGCGTTGAACCAGCCGCTGCAGCAAGCCCACCCAAAACCGAATCGCAGGCGTCAGACCCACCACCGGTCGCAAAACTAGACTTTCATCGTGCCGACGAAGAATCGGCCAAGCCGATGTTTGATCGTCTTGGCGGACTTGTGCGGATGATGCACGACTCTATGCGTGAACTTGGTTACGACCGATCTTTGTCAGACGTGGCATCACAAATTGCGGATGCGCAGGGACGTTTGGAATATGTTGCAACGCTCACCGAGCAAGCGGCAAACAAGGTATTGAACGCTACCGACGTAGGTATCCCAGAGCAGGATATGCTTGCAAAAAATGCCAAAGAAATCGATGGACGCTGGGAAAGTCTCTTTAAAGGGAATATGAGCGTTGATGAGTTCAAATTGCTGGCCGCAGACTCAAAATCATTTGCCAACAAGGTTGTCGCTTCAACTGACTCGGAAAAAGCGCGTTTGTTAGACATTATGATGGCGCAAGATTTCCAAGACTTAACTGGTCAGCTCATTAAGAAAGTATTGGTTATTACCCAAGCAGTAGAGCGAGAGTTGGCTCAAATTTTGATCGATAACGCGCCTGCAGAATTAAAAGAAAAAGCGATCGAGTTAATGGAAGGACCATCAGTTCCAAATGCAGCGCTTGAGCAGGACGACGTAGATAACCTACTTGATAGTTTGGGCTTCTAATGGACGATATGCTGAAAGAATTTGTCGTCGAGGCGCTTGACTTGGCGGTCAACGTTGAAGAGCATTTACTTTCTCTTGAACGCAATCCTGGTGACATGAACACCCTAAACGCCGTCTTTCGATCGTTTCATACGATTAAAGGCGGTGCGGGGTTCATGAATCTCACTGCGATGGTCTCGGCATGCCACTTAACGGAAAATTTATTTGACGCGCTGCGAACCGGTCAATCGCCGGTAACGCCACTGGCGATAGAAGCGGCGCTCGAAGCAAGTGGTTTCGTTTCTGACCAGTTAACGGCATTATCGAATGGTGTCGAACCTGATCAGTTATCGACTATGCCTAAGAACCTCGAACAATTGCTCAACGATGCAATTGAAGGCAAAACTAGTTCGTCAGCCACGGACGCCGTAGCGGTCACAAAAAAAGAGGCAAGTGGTACGCAGGCAATTCCTGTTACGGCAGCAACACCAAGGACAAACGCTGCAAATCCAAACGAAATTGACTGGGAAAAATACTTTAGGGCAGTCACGCCCGCTGGCACGTTGCCTGAACCTGAAGTGGTTGCACGTGTTAGTAAAGACGAAACCGAAGCAGTTAAATCTTCTTTGTCAAACGCGGAAATTAAGCAAAATGCTCCCGTTAAAGAAGAAAGTATTCGTATTGATGCAGTCAAGCTAGACGTGCTTTTAGAAGTGGCTGGCGAATCAGTACAAGCCGCGAACCAAGCTGCAGTTCTTCTTGAGAAGTTGTCGCAATTTAAATTCGATGGACAAGCTGCGCCCATCATGTCCGCATTGACAGAAACCTTGACGCGCGCCTCGCGCTATTCGACGGAATTGCAGCGAGCTACTTTAGCGACGCGGATGCAGCCAGTTGGACGTTTGTTCCAAAAATTTCCCCGCCTGATCCGCGAGTTAGCAAAAGATTTAGGTAAAGAAGTGGATCTGAATATCTCTGGTGCAGAGACAGAAGTCGATCGCGTGGTGGTGGACAGTTTGTATGATCCGCTAGTCCACATGTTGCGAAATGCGCTCGATCACGGGATTGAAACCTCAGACGAGCGCACTAACGCAAAAAAATCACCGCGCGCGACGATATCGTTAAAAGCTTGGCAAGAGGCCAGCAGCGTGATGATTGAGGTCACGGACGACGGCAAAGGCATGGATGCGCAGCGCTTGCGCGATAAGGCTATCTCAAAAGGCCTCATCAATTCACATGATGCGCGCACTGATGACGAAGCATTTCAACTGGTGTTTTTACCTGGATTCTCCACCAAGGAAGTGGCTTCCAGTGTGTCCGGACGCGGCGTTGGTATGGACGTTGTAAAAACAGCCGTCGAACGCCATCGTGGCGCGATCCGCATTATGTCTCAACTCGGAAAAGGAACAAGTTTCTTGATCCGGCTGCCAATCGAACTTTCTATTGTGCCTACGATGTTGGTACGTACCGACGGGGCGTCACTTGCGTTACCGATGGCAACAGTACAACGTGTTGTCGAGCTGCCCGAGGTGTTTGAAAGCGTTGGCGGGCAACCAGTTTTACGGGATTTGGGGCGTCCACTCCCCGTTCGGTCATTGGGCAGAGTGCTTGGCTATGCGAAAAGCACAGAACGAGTGGGCATCGTGATCGCTGCACCTAGTCCGTATATTTTATCGGTCGATGGTGTGGACGGCACCGCAGACTTGGTGATTAAGCCACTCACCTGCATTTCTACACCCGGCATCACGGGAACAGCCCGTTCCGCTGAAGGCGAATTAGTCTTGGTCATCAGCCTTGGCTTCTTACTTGATGGTTGCAAAGTGACAGAACGGCTAAGCGCATAAACAAACTCCAAGACGCTAAAACAGGTCTTGGAATCACATATATCTTTAGATTGCCATTTGGATTCGCGCCCACATAATTGGGCGTCCTCATCGGCAACGATGCGCACATATACCCTCAATTTTCTATAAAAGAATTGGCCGTTTGCGCCTATTTTTGAAGCGAAAAACAAATATACATACCGATGTATATAATTCGGTATACCGTTTTATTCTACCGATCCGATGACCGATATTAGCTCCCCAAAGTACGCCTTGCCACAATTCGACAATCGATTTGCCCAAAGACTATCGGACCACTTTTTTACACGGCTTGCGCCAACCCCGCTCAATGCCCCCTACATAATCGACGTGAATCGGCCTTTGGCCTACTCTCTCGGATTTAGCGATGCGCAACTTGAAAGTAAGATCTTTGTCGATGTATTTAGCGGCAGTCTGGTCGCGGAGACAAGCCAGCCACTTGCTGCGGTGTATTCGGGTCACCAATTCGGTGTTTGGGCAGGTCAATTGGGTGATGGCCGCGCAATTTTATTGGGTGAATTGCCGCTATTCGACGAAGCAAGCAGACACACAAAAAATGTTGAAGTGCAGTTAAAAGGTTCTGGCTTAACGCCTTACTCCCGCATGGGCGACGGCCGTGCAGTGCAACGCTCGTCCATACGTGAATTTTTGTGTTCAGAGGCCATGGCGGGGCTACATATTCCCACCTCAAGAGCGCTCAGCCTCATTGGCTCAAATGATTATGTGATGCGAGAACAGCCAGAAAAAACGGCCGTGGTTACGCGGGTAGCCGAAAGCTTTATTCGCTTTGGTTCATTCGAACACTGGTATTACAACAACCAGCCAGAGCAGTTGAAACGACTCGCGGATTTTGTTATTAGCCATTACTACACAGAATTGTTGGATGCGAAAAACCCCTACAGCGCGCTTTTGGAAGTGATCATCAAGCGAACGGCATCGCTTATGGCGCATTGGCAAGCTGTTGGCTTTATGCACGGTGTAATGAACACAGACAATATGTCGATTTTGGGCATTACTTTAGATTATGGACCGTTCGGTTTTATGGATGCCTTCGATCCTCAGCACATCTGCAATCACACTGATGTCAATGGGCGTTATGCCTATTTCATGCAGCCGCGAGTTGGTCTTTGGAATTGCCAAGCTCTTGCGCAGGCTCTCTATCCCCTTATCGATAATCTCGAAGAAGTGCAAAGTCATCTTGCGGGCTTTCAAGCGCATTTTGAGTCCACCTACCAAGCGTTGTTGAGAAAAAAACTTGGACTGGAAAGGATCGACGAAAATGACCCAGCACTCATCGCAGAATTTCTCAAGCTCATGGCCGACAATCAAGTCGACTTTACAATTTGTTTTAGACGCCTGAGCGAAATCTCGAAACTCAACGAAAAAAGCGACGCAGCCATACGCAATTTGTTTATCGATCTAAAAGCTATTGATCGTTGGCTAGAGCGATACCGAATGAGGTTGCAGTCCGAAACGTGCGACGATGCAGGTCGAAAACTGCAAATGAATGCAAGCAATCCCAAATACATTCTGCGAAACTATTTGGCGCAAATTGCCATTCAAAAAGCTGAACAACACGATTTCTCAGAAATACAGAGACTACATAAGATTTTGAGAACTCCCTTCGACGAACAAGAAGAATATAATGCGTACGCTGAGCCACCACCTGATTGGGCAAAAACACTGGAAGTGAGCTGCTCTTCGTGAAGCAAAATATTTTTAGCGTAAGTTAACCAACATTGACACGAAGATTCTTCAATTGATCAACGTTGACCCGATCTTTACGCCGCGTATTGCAACCCCACCCAGCTCGCACTGAAAAAAATCTTGCCGATTTGAAAAATATGTCTTTCACCATGTAAATTATGAAATTTTTGTTTGATATCTTTCCCGTCATTCTTTTCTTTATCGCCTACAAGTTGGGCGAGAATCACAATGAATTAGCGCAAAAACTCGCCAATCAGTTTCTTTCTGATTTTATTTCGGGACACCAAGTGAGCCTTGAACAAGGCCCTATTTTATTAGCGACAGCGCTGGCCATCATTGCCGCACTGTTGCAAATAGGTTTCCTGCTTTTTACACGGAAGAAAATAGAAGCGATGCTTTGGATTTCATTTATTGTCATTGTTGGGTTTGGTAGCGCCACTATTTATTTTCATAGCGACACCTTTATCAAATGGAAACCGACCGTGATTTCTTGGTGTTACGCTGCGGCTTTTATTCTTGGGCAGTTCATCTTCAAGAAAAATTTAATTAAGACGGCGATGAGTTCGCAGATCCAATTACCAGAGCCAGTTTGGGAAAAGCTCAGCCTTGCTTGGATAGGGTATTTTTTGCTAATGGGAGGGCTTAACTTATACGTGGCGTTCAATTTCAGCCAAAGTGCGTGGGTTAGCTATAAGCTCTACTCGCTCGCACTGATCCCCATTTTTATCGTTGCGCAAGGGATCGCACTTGCAAAATATATTGAAGAACCGACATGAACTCACGCGCTAAAAGACTACACCTTCGTCTGGAAGAAACTTTTCAACCGATAAGTTGTCAGATCGAAGATGACTCGGCAAAGCATGCCGGCCATGCTGGCGCTGCCGCTGGCGGTGGTCATTTTTCGGTCAAAATAGTGTCTAAACAATTTGAAACATTAAATCGGCTCACCCGGCATCGACTAGTGTATGATGCCGTTGGCGATATGATGCATACGGAAATACATGCACTTGCGATAATTGCATTGGCTCCGTCAGAGATACCGACCTAGACTATTCGTTTTTATTTTCATGTAACTTTAGGAACAGATGATGACTTTTAAACCCGCACATTTGCTGGTAGCACTTCTCGCCACAGCAGCAATTCCTGTCATGGCACAAAACTTAGCTGTAGTTAACACTAAACCAATCCCAGCGTCGAAGTTGGAAGCCTTGGTCAAGCAAGCGAAAGCACAAGGGCAACAAGATACGCCACAACTTCGCGCTAACATCAAAGATCGTTTGATTAGCATCGAAGTATTAACCCAAGAAGCAATTAAAGCAGGGTTGGCTACTAATCCAGAGGTCGTTACTCAGTTGGAGTTGGCTCGTCAGCAAATTTTGATTCAAAATTTAATGCGCGAATATGCGGCTAAGAATCCGATTAGTGAAGCAGATATCAAAACGGAATACGACAAAGCAAAAGCACAAGCTGGTGACAAGGAATATCACGTTTTCCACATATTGGTAGAAAAGGAAGACGAAGCAAAGGCGATCATTTCAAAATTGAAAGCTGGTGCAAAATTTGAAGAATTGGCGAAGCAATCAAAAGACCCTGGCTCAGCAACAAAAGGGGGCGATCTTGATTGGGCGTCTCCTGCGACTTTCGTTCCAGATTTTTCAAACGCTTTAATCGCGCTTCAAAAAGGTCAATTTACTGAAACGCCTGTTAAGACCGAATTTGGTTACCACGTCATCAAGCTTGACGATGTGCGTGCTTCGAAGTTCCCCGCGATTGAAGAAGTAAAACAACAAATCGTCGACGGCTTGCAGCAACGTAAATTACAAGCCTATCAACAAGCACTGATGAAAAAAGCAAAAATCCAATAAAGGAATTTGCCTCTCATAAAAAAAGACGCCTAGGCGTCTTTTTTTATTCCCTATTAGCAAACAGC
>CAYPNW010000001.1:37715-41711 GCA_964411965.1 uncultured Burkholderiaceae bacterium | reverse complement strand
AGCGAACGACTGTTGCGCTGCTTGTAAGGTCGTTTGTTGTTGATTTAGCTCGGTAATCGCCTTTGCATAATCGATACCTTGAAGTTCTGAAAGTTCTTGTTTGTAATTAATCCCCGTGCCTTCACCCGCAGTATCCAAAGCATCAATTTCTTTTAAGCTCGTCCCCAAATTGGTGCGCGCCGTGAGCACATTGCTGAGCGATTTATCCAGATTGTTATTCGCTTGGTTCAGACCAGCGGTTAAATCGAGTTTTGCCGCAGCATTATTGGCTGGCGTTCTGAGAACATTAATTAAATCGGTCAGCGTTTCAAAGATAGACTGATTTCCTGGCTGAATCGAGAAGCGTGCATTCGGTCCTGGCGGGCCTGGTGTATTCGTGATCGTCAAATCGATGCCGTCAAAAGTCAGTGCCTGAGGATTTGTGTACACCGTACTGGGCACAACAACGGTTCCAGTAGTGCGATTAGTTACTGTGAAATTGCTACCCGTTGCATCAAAATTAACTTCATAATTATTGCCAGTCAGATTTGCCACCGTTGCCGCGTTGATGTTGGCCGTGACTACAGCTTGACCATTATTTGAAGGGTTTGCAACAACATTAAACTGCCCAGCCGAGGTTCGAATATTCTCGAAAACAGCAGGGCCAGGCTGAGTTAGTGGTAATTGCCGTGCAGTGTCGACTTGTAAAAAACGCTGCCCTTGATCGCCGTTATATGCGGCACCACCTTGTGTTTTTGTATAAGGCGCCACCGAAGAGTTAAATCCAGAAAAAAGAAAATTTTCTGTGCCATCTTTTGAATTCGCCAGCGCCAAAATTTGATCTAAATTGCCTTGCAACTCGTTAGCGATATAGCCGCGTTCGACATCAGTCAATACGCCACTCCCTGCGCTCACAATCAAGGTCTTGACGTTCTGCAATGTAGTCGTTACTTCGCCTAAAACACCCTCGGCTAAACTTAGCGTATTTCTAGCATTGCCCCGATTTACCGCATATTGGTCATTCACTGCATCTGCTTGAGAGATGATCAACGCTCGCGCAGAACCAATAGGATCATCGGCCGGCGTTAAGACTCTTCGACCAGACGCGATTTGCTGTTGAGTTCGATTTAAACCAACTTGTAATTCACTAATTCTCGCAGCGCCAGATTCGTAAATCGTGTTGGTACTAATTCGTAAAGTCATCTGTTGTACCTACCTTCCTAACGCAAGCAAAGAATCAAACAATTGACTAGAAATTTGAAGCAACTTGCCCGCAGCTTGATAGGCTTGTTGATAACGTAAAAGATTGGCAGCTTCCTCGTCCAAATTGACACCAGATTCAGACTGTTGTGCTTGTACCGCCTGCGTCAACAATTGATTTTCCGCCGCACTTGTTACTTCAAGCTCATTCGCTTTATTTCCCACCAAACTAACGAACTGGCCATAAGCACCTTGAAAACTTGTGGAGCTGCCCACTAAGGTGTTCTTACTTTGTATGCTAGAAAGCAACAAGGCATTGCGGTTGTCTCCCGTGCCACCTGGGTTCTGACCAATATTGAAAACATCTGCATTATTCGGCACCCCCGACACCACAAAACTCAGCCCTTGATAACTAACGGTTGAGCCAGCCGTAAATGGAACTGGCGTTCCAGCCGGATAGGTAGTTGAGGTCGAACCGTTAGTTACTGTGACATTTGCAGTTGCTGGAAAGCCTGACAATGTATTTGTGGCGCTGCTAAACGTTAACCGTGTATTGGCAACTGGTAAAGCAGCAGACAAGGTAAAAGTGTCGCCATTAGCCGGTGCAGCAGCGGAATTTTGGATTTTGAAATTGACGCCCCCAACATTAATCGTTGCGCCGCTCGTGTAAGGAACACTGGTAACAGGTGCTGGATATACGGTGGTGACATTACCAACTTTGACTGTCACTGGCGAACCCGCGGGGAAACCTGAAAGCGTATTTGCTGGCGACGCAAAACTTAAGGTAATCGGTAAGCTCGTCGTCGCGGTCGAAAAATTATCGTCCAAAGTGGTGGCACTAATTGTTGCTGTGGTCGAATTGCTGGAACTGGCGACCAAAGAATCAACCGAGCCTGCAGAAATTTTTCCGCTGCCCGTATTTGTCGTTGGCGCATTCGCATTCACTGGCGCACCAGCGGCAAGTCGCGATGTATCTTGAATCGCAACGCGAAAACTACTCGCGCCATTGGCCGTTGGTTTCACTAAAAATTCATCCCCGTTAGCCGGCGTTGCGGCTGCTGGTGGTGGTGCAGAATTAAACGATACACCATCTACCACAATGGGCAAGGTTCCTGTGGTTTGGCTGACGCCGTCAGAAAGACGCGTTATTTTATAATTTCCAGCAATAAACTGAACCCGATAGTCACTCGTTGTTAATGCACTGGCATCGGTAATAGAAGCCGCGATATTCGCTGTCGTCGTATTCGCAGCACTTGGCAAAGAAACAGGCGAGCCGATAGAAAACAAATTACCGCCCTGCTGCCCGTTTAAATCCTGCCCCAATCGATGCTGTTCATTGATGTTGACTGCCAAGCCAATTGCTACACGTCCAATCGAATTTTGCGCCACATCCAAGGTATTGGCGCGGAAACTGAATAAGCCTCCTAAGCTTCCACCAGTTAGCGCATTTTCTGGCAGCTGAATTAATGTGCCATTGTTTTCATACGCGACTTCAATCCGGCTTGGGTCCGTCAGCGATGACGTTGTTTGTAGCTTATTGACTGTGGTACCCAATACTAGTGGTTGCCCGGAGCCGATAAACACGTTAAACGTTGTACCTTGAGGAACAACTGTTACATTGGTGAGCTTGCTTAATTCAGTAATCACCTTATCACGTTGATCTAAAAGATCATTCGGTGCGCCAGTTGAAACACTAGCAGACTTCTCGATTGCATCATTCAGCCGCGAAATTTGACCCGCAAAACTATTAATCGAGGTCACAGAATTCTGAATTTGATTACCGACGCTTTCGCGAATTTGGTCTAAACGGCTTTGCAAGCCTTGAATACGGGAGGTTAAACTTTCTGCTGAAGACAACACAGACTGACGCGCCGCCGCACCTGCAGTGCCGTTCGGGCTTGAAGATAAATTCTGAATCGACTTGAAGAAATCTTGTAAAGCAGGCGATACGCCAGTCGTTGAATCGGCAACAAGGTTATTAATTTGCCGAATCTGCGACGCATAGGAATCGGTAAAGTTTCTAGTTGACTGGCTGAGATTGACTTGTTGACTCAAAAACTCGTTATACACGCGTCGAATCTGGCCAACCTCAACGCCCTGGCCAACAAACGAGCCGCCAAAATTTTGCGCTGCGGCAGCGGTTTGAAGAAGCTGTTGCCTGTTATAGCCTGGGGTCGACGCATTGGCGATATTATGCCCAGTTGTGGCAATACCTAACTGCGCGGCGGCTAATGCACTCTGCCCTATGCCTGAAATATTAGCCATCTTTGAACCTATTCACTAAAAAAATCGCTTTAAGCCATTACTACTTACTTCATTAACGGGAGCTTCGCAAAAAACTTTAATCACGCCTCTTTATCAGGCAGATAGTGAATGTTTAATAATTTTTGTGAGTTTATTTGCATATTGCGGATCAGTTGCATAACCAGCACGTTGCAAGCCCTGTGCAAAGCTTGATGCATCGCCAGCATTAGCAACGACGTTTTGATAGCGTGGGTTTTTTGTAATTAAAGTGGCGTAATCTTTAAATGCTGCAGCATACGAATCATACGCCCGGAATTTTTCGACACGTTGTTGCGCGACGCCATTCACATATTCAGTGGTCAAGGCTTCAACAGTTTTACCCTTCCAGTTCTTCGATGCCTTGATGCCAAAAACATTATGACTCGTTGATCCGTCAAGCGCTTTTATCTCGTGCTTGCCCCATCCACTTTCGAGCGCAGCTTGACCCAACAAAAACTTCGCTGGGATGCCGGTCTCTATACTTGCTTGTTCTGCATGCACACTAAGTTTGTTTTCAAACTGACGTACGTGACT
>CAYPNW010000001.1:28035-37615 GCA_964411965.1 uncultured Burkholderiaceae bacterium | reverse complement strand
TACTTGCTTGTTCTGCATGCACACTAAGTTTGTTTTCAAACTGACGTACGTGACTCGAATTCGAAGTCGACGGCTTAAACTCCGCGACTTTGTTCGACTCAAGATGAAGTCCATTTAAATACGCGTCAATCCCTCTTTGGCTGCCAAAGCTAGGCTTGGCATTGCTCGCTTGATCGATAATTTGGTTTCCCGCATTGTTCGAAAGCTGGCGTACCAAGGCGTCTGCTAAGCCAAGACCACGCTTAGATAAATTTTTGGTCAACTGCTGATCGAGCATTGATGTGAAGAGCTTACTCTGCTCACTGTCAAATGGACCATCTTGCGTACCTGCTTGCCGCATGGACTTGAGCATCATGTTCATAAATAAGGCTTCAAACTCCTGCGCTGCCGATTTAAGTGCTTCTGGAGAATTATTTTTGGCGGATTGCTTTAGATTATCAAGCCCCCGCGTATCGAAAGCGGAGCGGTCTGAAAAATCTGGACGTTCTATCATCGTAATTCCTTAGATAATTTCCAGATCAGCCCGTAAGGCACCAGCCGACTTCATTGCTTGCAAAATCACGAGCAAATCCTGCGGCGTCGCACCAATCGCATTTAATGCTTTAACCACTTCGGTGAGCGACACGCCCGCTTTTAAAACGACCAGTTGGCCTGCATCTTTATTAATTGAAATCGTCGAATTGGCCGTGCCTGTTGTCTGCCCAGCAGCCAATGCATTGGGTTGGCTGACAGTATTTTCAGTGTCAATCACAACAGATAAATTGCCATGAGCAATTGCGCAAGAATCCAAGGTCACAGACTGATTCATCACAATGGAACCCGTCCGCGCATTCAAGATAACTTTTGCGGAAGATTGGGCGGGTGACACATCGATATTTTCTAATGCTGCTAAAAAAGACACGCGTTGATCGTTGGCATTTGGCGCTTTGACTTGAATCACGCGACCATCAACGGCAGCGGCGGTGTTCTCCCCAAAGCGTTTATTAATTGCCTCAACCACTTTGCTGGCTGTGGAAAAATCCGCCGTGTTTAGTTCAAGTTGTATCGTATTACCTTGCCCTAACTGGGTTGGAACCGCACGTTCAACGGTTGCACCTGCGGAGATACGCCCCACGTCCAAGTGATTTATTTGCGCCTTGCTACCGTTGGCTGATGCGCCCGCGCCCCCCACTAACACATTGCCTTGGGCAAGCGCGTAAATTTGATTGTCGGCACCTTTTAATGGCGTCATCAGCAAGGTTCCACCACGCAAACTTTTTGCATTTCCTAAGGACGACACTGTGACATCTAAGGTTTGACCTGGTTGTGCAAAAGGTGGCAACGACGACGTCACAATCACTGCTGCCACGTTTTTTAATTGCAAACTGGTGCCTACCGGTATGCTGATACCGAGTTGCTGCATCATGTTGATAATGCTTTGCACTGTGAATGGCGTTTGCGTGGTTTGATCTCCCGTGCCGTCCAGCCCAACGACTAAGCCATAGCCCAATAATTGATTTTGCCGAACGCCCTGAATTCCCGCGAGATCCTTGATGCGCTCGGCATGCACTGCCTGCGGCATCGCCAACGACGCTAGCAGCGTGAACACCAAAGTGATCGTTGAGCAGGCCTTAAATTGTCGGAAATTCATTTTCATGGGCTTTTATCCGAATACGCTACAAGGGTAAGAAACTTAAAAAGAAGCGCGTCAAAATCGAATTTGCTTCTGCTAGATCAACGTGTGTGGTGGATCGGTATTCGAACCGTGCATCGGCGACTTGGGTTGACGGCACTGTGTTCCCATTTGCAATCGTGGTCGGATTCACCACGCCTGAGAAGCGCACAAACTCTGCCCCTTTATCGAAGGCGATTTGCTTCTCACCACTGACCAATAAGTTTCCATTTGCTAGCACCTCAACCACAGTAACTGCCATCGTTCCCGTAAAACTATTGCTCGCCGTAGCGGCGCCTGTTTCATCGAATGAATTGGTTGTCGTCGTAGAAACCGATGTCTTTGCCAGCAATGAAGCGGGTAAACCTAAGAGATTGGGTGCGGTAAATGATGCGGCACCGGTTTTACTACCCGACGAGGCGGCGTTTTTTGCAGCCGAAGTACGTTCGCTAATGGTAATGGTCAGCAAGTCACCAACCTGACGAGCACGCGCATCTTCAAGCAGCGGCCGGTATGTCGCCGTTTGAAAAATCGCGCCATTTGGTTCGCGTTGATATTTTGCTGTTTGCGGCAGTGCGGTTCTTGGTTGCTGAACGATGGCAGAAGGCGTAACCGCGCAGCCAACCACGCTGACGCTTAAAACTCCGGCAAAAATCCATTTTATTTTCATCGTAATTTCTCGTTGAATAATATAAAAATAGGGAGTATGCTAAAAAACATGCCATTTTGCGCTTTATTTAAAAGCGCTTTATAAAAATACATTAACCAGTACCTAAAATAGGCGACTAAAGCTGCGCGAGCCGCTGCAACATCTGATCTGAAGTAGTGATGACCTTGCTATTGATCTCGTACGCTCTTTGGGTTTGAATCATATTCACCAATTCTTCCGCCACATTCACGTTCGAGGTTTCTACATAACCCTGGGTTAATAAACCCGCGCCATTGGTACCAGGGGTATTGTTGCTAGCCGTGCCGGAAGACGCCGTCTCCGCGTACAAGTTCTCGCCCAATGCCTGCAAACCAGTCGGATTAATGAACGTTGACAATTGAATGCTGCCAACCTGAATCGGTGCAGCAGTGCCTTGCTGTGTGACCGACACTGTGCCGTCGCGCCCCACGGTAATTGACTGCGCATTGGCGGGAATAGTGATCGCTGGTTGGATAACGTAGCCACTCGAGGTCACTAATTGACCTTGGTTATCTACTTGAAACGAGCCATCACGTGTATAGCTTGTCGATCCATCCGGTAACAACACTTGAAAAAAACCTTGCCCATTGATCGCTAAATCTTTGCTGTTGCTGGTCTGCTGCAAATTCCCTTGGGTAAAGATTCTTTCAGTGGCAACGGGTCTTACACCAGTTCCCAGTTGTAGGCCTGAAGGTAACTGCGTTTGCTGTGAACTTTGCCCGCCTGGCTGACGAATATTCTGATAAAGCAAATCTTCGAACACCGCACGCGACCGCTTAAAGCCTGTAGTACTGACGTTAGCAAGGTTGTTCGCTATCACATCAATATGCGTTTGTTGCGCATCGAGACCGGTTTTAGCGATCCAAAGTGAACGTATCATTTTCTTCTCCTGGTGATGCGAGTGGACAATTTCCCTGCGACCATTATGTCGCTATGCTTATCCGTTTAAATTAAGAATCTGGCTGGCTTTTGCTTCATTGCTCTCGGCATCGGTAAGCAGTTTCATTTGTAACTCGAATTGCCGCGCCAAGTTAATCATGGTGACGAGGCCGTCTACCGGGCTGACATTGCTTCCTTCTAACGTGCCACTCACAACCGTGACTACTGGGTCCGCGTCCACTGGCTGACCATCTTTGGTTTTAAAAAGCCCATCGTCACCGCGAATCAGATTTGTCTCTGCAGGGTTGACCAACTTGAGTCGCCCAATAATCTGGACAGGATTAGGATTGCCCGAATTGGGCACTGTTGAGATCGTGCCGTCTTTACCGATAGTGATGGTGACCTCAGGCGGAATCGTAATCGGCCCGCCTTCCCCCACGATGTTGAGTCCACTTAAAGTTTGTAATGCCCCGTTTTCGCTAACTTTAAAGCTGCCGTTACGTGTGAAACCTTCTGATCCATCGTTTTTTTGCACCACCAACCAACCCTTCCCTTCAACCGCGACATCGAGATCACGTCCCGTTGTCTGTAAAGGACCAATGGTAAAGTCAGACCCCACTGTGGCATCGACAACAAACGCCCGGGTTGGCAATGCGCCGCCAATGACTGGCACAGCTCGAAAAGAATCGAGTTGGGCGCGAAAACCCGTCGTAGTCGCATTTGCAACGTTATGTGCTGTCGTTGCTTGCTGTTCGAGGATGTGTTTCGCACCCGTCATTGCTGTGTAGACTAAACGATCCAAAACAAATTCCTTATATGCTATCTGGCATGCTTATCCAAACTCAAAGTGTTAGGCATTAGCGCAAATTCACTAGCGTTTGCAAAATTTGATCTTGTGCCTGAATAGTCTCAGCGTTCGCCTGATATATCCGTTGCGCTGTTATGAGATTAACCAACTCAGCGGTCAAATCGGTATTAGAATCTTCCACTGCACTGGAAGTTAATACGCCCAGACTACCGGAACCAGGGTTCGCCACCAAAGCACTTCCCGACTCCGACGTTTCCGACCACTGGTTGTCACCAAGGGACTGCAAACCGTTTGGATTCACAAAGTTGGCGAGTGCTATTTGCCCCAAAACTGACGTTCTACCATTGGTATAACTACCGACGATTGTGCCATCTGCACCCGTGCTAAAACGCGCTAACTTACCTGACGTAAAACCATCTTGATTCAAAGTGTTGACGCTAAATGCAGAACCATATTGACTAGAACCTGCGAAATCAAATCGAATGGTAGGCGCCGAAATCGGCGTGACAGCAATTGGGCTAACAGGAACGTCAATCCCTAACGCTCTTGGATTCGTTGCACTGAATGCAGGCGTCGCTGAAACTAAGGCGCCCAAATTGTTAAATGCCAATGTACCAACCGCATTTGTTGGCGCAGGTGCTGCTGCCGTACCATTGATTAGTACGCCGTCCACAGTGGCGAAAACATCCCACTGTGCATTAGCGCCCGTTGGTGCAGGTCTGGCGGCAGACGCCGGATCAACTCGCACATAAAAAGTTTGTAAAATATGAGAATTACCAAGGCTGTCAAATACGGTTACAGACGTGGAATTGTTATAACTAGTCGGGTCTGTTAATGAAAACGCGACTGGTGTAATAACTGGAGGAGTAGCCACCGGCAATTGAGTACCTGGTACCAAGGCACGCGAATCCAAATTAAGAATTGCATTAACGATGTCAGTTTGCTTTGGTGCGATATCCGATGTATTTATTTGCAATGGCACGGCAGCACCCGTTGAAAGTACACCGTTCGCATCCGCTAGGTAACCCGTGACATTGTTTCCTTGTGCGTTGACGATTTCGCCTGATCGATTTAACTGAAATTGTCCATTGCGACTATAGGTAATCGCACCATTATTTGAAAGCCGAAAAAAACCTTGCCCGTTGATCGCCGTATCAAGCGGATTATTGGTTGCAGTAATATTTCCTTGGGTGAAAAGTTGCGCGACAGTGGACACTCTTGTACCAATACCCACTGAATTTGTACCACCTCCGCCACCAAGAGAATTGGCGAACACATCGGCAAATTGGGCTTGTGCCTGCTTAAAACCAACTGTATTAGAGTTAGCAATATTATTGCCAATTACGTCGAGTGATCTTGACGCTGCATTCAACCCACTCAATCCTTGTTGAAAAGTCATAATAAGTCCCCATTCCTCTAAAAAAACTAAAAATTAATGTTCTGAAAAACGTCGAACGCCTTAATAAACTTGTTTGATATCACTCACATTGACTTCGCCGACATTTGCTACTGTGAGCTTATTGCCCTGCGCCCCACTAGAAATACTATCGACTAGACCGAAACTGAGTGTCGACGCAGTAATTTTCTTTGCACCTGATATGGCATCAATAGAGAATTGGTACACGCCGTTTTGCGCCACTGTGCCGGCATCTGATTTGCCATCCCAAGTAAAGGTACTGACCCCGGCTTGCGCCACACCCAAATCAATATTGCGCACGACAAGGCCGTTAGAATCTTTAATAGTGACTTGCAAGCGATCAACCGACTGAGGCAAATCGACGCCGTAAATGGCGTTACCATTTGCTAACGCAATTGAAGAACCAGGTACGATTACACCGTGACCGATCAAGTTTGCAGACTGCAGATTTTGGCTCGCTTGCACTTGTGCCAGCAGTGACTCGACGGATGCATTTAATTTTTCTATCCCCGTCACAGTGGATAATTGCGCCAATTGGCTCGTCACCTGCGCGTTATCAAGCGGATTTAACGGATCTTGATTTTGGATTTGTGTGATTAATAGTTTCAAAAAACGATCTTCTGCAGCAGCCGTAGTCGACGTTTCTGTTTTCTTCTTGCCGTTGACAGTATCGAGCAGACCTTGATCAACAGTGTTGGTTTGTATGGTGGTCATAATGCGCTTTCCAAAATGTTAGTAATCAGGCTTACTGCCCAAGCGTGAGCGTTTTTAACAAGAGCGTTTTCGCCGAATTCATAATGTCGACATTGGTTTGATACGAGCGTGATGCGGAAATCATGTTGACCATTTCCTCCACTGGGTTCACATTGGGCGTAGCGACATACCCTTGTGCATCGGCTAAAGGATGTTTCGGGTCATACTGCAGTTTTGGCGCCGTCGTATCCTCAACCACCTCACTTACTCGAACACCTGTGGCGGTATTTCCCGCTACAGGAGTAGCGCTAAAAACTACGTGTTTCGCACGGTATGGTTGCCCGTTTGAGCTGGTCACACTATCGGCATTTGCCAGGTTACTTGCCACCGCGTTCAAGCGATGTGACTGTGCGCTCATGGCTGACCCGGCGACGTCAAAAATGTTAAACAATGACATGATTATTGCCCTTGCAATGCCGCCAATAGGCCGCGAATCTGTAGATTAATAATGGTCAAACTCGCTTCGTAGCGCAAAGAATTATCGGCAAATTGGTTTCTCTCTACATCCAGATCAACCGTGTTGCCATCAATATTGCCTTGACCGTTTTCTCGATAAAATGGCGGTACCGCATTGGCGTTCGGCAAAGCGTTGAGATGCGAGTTTGCCGTTTTGTTCAATTCACCTGCGGCAGTTTGCGAACTTGGGTTCAATGCTTGGTTGAGTGCTGATGAAAAATCAATGTCCCGCGCTTTATAGTTGGGCGTGTCGGCATTGGCGATGTTTGAAGCCAACAATTGCTGGCGCTGACCTCGCACTGACAAGGCAGTTTCGTGAAACTTAAAGTAATCGTCTATCCTGCTCACAATACCCCCGAGATACACATCTAAAAAAGCCTTAACACCAAGAAAAATCGGTTTTTCATGAATTGCATAGTAGCCCGCGTGCTCCAAACAGCATTGGTAGATAAGCGCGGTAAAACACCATCTATTCTTCACTTCAAAGGCAATGCCACGGTCTAAAATGAAGTTCATATTTTTTGATTAGGTGATTGATCATGAAGCTGTTTGCCGCGCTTTTATTCATAGGTAGTTTGGGATGTGCTTCCCATGCCCTAGCGCAGGTGCAAAGCCATAGTGACTTACTGAAACTGGGTGAAAGTTTTTTGCGTAGTCAAAACAGCAAACATGACGGTCAGATAAACATCGTCATGGGACAAATTGATCCCCGTCTCAATTTACCGGCATGCGACGATCCAAGCGCGTTTCTACCCCAAGGCGGCAAAATTAATGGCAAAACGACACTTGGCTTACGCTGCACGTCACCTAAACCATGGAGTGTTTTCGTAGCAGCACAAGTGCAATTGATTGGGGATTATTTAGTTGCAGCGGGGCCGCTCTCACAAGGTCAAACCGTCACCGAGCGCGACATAAAGAAAGTAAGTGGTGATGTAATGAGCTTACCTGCGGGTAGCATTACTAATCCAGAATACGTACTTGGTAAGACCTTGCAACAAAGTGTCCCCGCGGGTGCCACATTTAAAACCACAAATTTGAAAAGTGCCTTAGCGATTCAACAAGGTCAAATGGTAAAGGTCATCGCTGTGGGGAAAAGCTTCAACGTTTCGACCGATGGTCAGGCGATCGGAAACGCAGCGGAAGGCCAAGTTGCCAAAGCAAAAACAGCGTCTGGACAGTTGGTGACAGGTATCGCTAAAGCGGGCGGCGTGCTTGAAGTTCAATATTAATATGTACGAATAACAACATACAAATCGTTTTCGCCAGCGCAAAGTACATATTAGTTTGGCGCACAAAATGCGAAGACGCGTTGTGGTAAATGCAATAAAAAACGGTGTGGAAACCAAATTGAAACGATTTTTCCGTGTGAGCAGTTAAAGTTTAAAATTACACGGCCGATAAACAGATTGTTGATAAATGTAAATCCACCCCAAGAGGTAATGCTGTGACTATTCTCGATTCAATTAATAAAGCCGGCGGACTGCCACTCAGCCCACCGCAAACACGGACAGAAAGACCGCCAGAGAAAGCCGAGGCTGCCACTACGCCTTCGCATAATGTGCAGATCTCTGCCCTATCGACGCAGTTGCAAGCGCTACAAAAAACACAAGCGAGTGGTGCTGTGTTTGAAGCAAAAAAGGTGGAAGAGATTCGCTTGGCAATTTCTGAAGGACGGTTTCAAGTCAATTCGGAGAAAGTCGCGGATGGTCTTCTGGAGACAGTTAAAGACCTGCTTAGTGCAAGAAAACGATCATCATGACGCCAAATAGTTCGAGTTTGACAGAATTAAATCAATGCATTCAAGATGAAATGTCGGCGATGTCGGCATTTACAAAAATTCTCAAACTCGAACAAGCTGCGCTGATTTCCGGCGAAACCGGGCAATTAGAATCAATCACGCAAGAAAAATCCCTACTCATCAAACAGCTAACGGATCTCGAAAAAATTCGTAAATCATCGTTGGCGAGATCAGGTTTTACAACTGACCTCAACGGCATGCAAGACTATCTTGCTAGCACGGGCGAAACGACAGAAACCAAATCAATCTGGCAATCGCTACTAGAAATTTCTCGTCAGGCGAAAGAATTCAATCGTACAAACGGTATTTTGATTAACCGTTTCCTGACACGCAACCAAGCAGCATTAAATATCCTGCACCGGAAAGATCCGTCTGCTGCGCTCTATGGCCCCAACGGCCAATCAACTAATAGTCTTGGATCGGGTCGCGGCTTTGTCGCCGGCTAGTTATTCAATCGAAGCAAACTAATCGACGAATCGAATAGGCAGCTCAATAGTTAGCTCATGCGCGAAATGCGTTGCGCAAATGCTGCTTTGGGAAAAAATTTTGCTTATCGTTCTTGCTTATCGTTGAACAGGAATCTCAACTGCCTGCTCTGGCAACAAGGCGAGTATCGTTACAGTTACACGCCGATTTCTCGCACGCCCTTCTGCGGTGAGATTTGACCCCACTGGTTGTTTTGGGCCTTGCCCAACGGCCGTCATGCGCTTCTCATCCACGCCGTTTTCTGTGAACAAGCGCGCAACGGCGCTGGCTCGTACTGCTGACAATTCCCAATTGGATGGGAAAGTTTGATTCTTGATAGGTAAGTTATCCGTGTGACCTTCAACCTGAATTTCATGCGTGTCCGCCGCCAACACCGATGCAATGGCTTTGAGCGCTTGGCTAGAAAAATCATTTAATTTTGCTTCCCCTGGCGCGAACAAAACACTGGCGTTGATCTCGATCGTGACGCCCCGACTGGTCTGCGTCACTTGTACTTTGCCTTCGCGCACTAAGGGTTCGAGTACCGCCAAAATATCTCTGGCAATTACAGTCATTTGCTCGCGCTCTTTGCGCAGTGGCTCTGCCTTTTGTTTAACTACGGGGATTGGGTCGAGCTTGAAGGTTTGTGCTTCGGGCGCCTCAGG
>CAYPNW010000001.1:13913-27935 GCA_964411965.1 uncultured Burkholderiaceae bacterium | reverse complement strand
TGCGCGATACTATAAAAGATATCGGCAAGCATTTCACGGCGCGTAACTTCACGACTAACCACTTCTTTTAGCTTATTACTTACTGGTAAAAAGAATAAATTTGCCAAACCCACGCCATAAATGGTGGCGACGAAAGCAACGGCGATACCGCTGCCTAACTTACTCGGATCAGACAGATTTTCCATCACGTGAATCAAGCCGAGTACCGCACCCAAGATGCCTATGGTCGGCGAATACCCACCCGCCGCGTCCCATATCTTGATGGCCTGCCGTTGTTCCATCTCGTAAAAAGAAATATCAACATCAAGAATATCTTTCAATCGATCTGGGTCTATGCCATCGATAACTAGCCTCAGCCCTTTTCCAATAAATGGATCTTTTGATGCTTCCATATATCGTTCTAGGCTGAGAAAGCCTTCACGCCTAGCCACTACACTCCAGATGAGTGCGTCTTGCACAGTTTTGCGACTCGTGTCCTCAGGCATGGAAACGATCCAGCGCAACATCTTTAAGCCACGTATAAAAACCGGCATGCGACTTTGCAAGAGCACCGCACCCATCGTGCTAACGACGACAATAATAAACGCGGCAGGCTGCAACAAAGATGATAATCGACCGCCTTCCAGTAGTTGCCCTACTAGAATGCCGACAAAAACAAGTACAAGTCCTATTACGCTAGCCCAGTCCACGCTCTCTCCCTTAATGACGCCCGTAATCGCGCCACAGCTTGACTATGAATTTGCGAAATGCGCGACTCTGATACTCCCATCACTGCGCCGATTTCTTTCAAGTTAAGCTCTTGTTCGTAATACAAACCCATCAAGATTTTTTCACGTTCCGGCAAACTATCGATCGCATGAATAACCGCATCTCTAAAGTCGCCATGCAAAAGATCTTGTAAGGGATCACCTGAATCATCTGCACAATAGTGATCGAGAAAATGTTCCTTTGTGTCGGTATCATGAAAATCTTCGTAATAGACCAGTTGATGTCCACCGCTTTCACCTAAGAACTCTTGGTACTCAAGGAGAGACATCTTAAGTTGTTTGGCAATTTCTGTTTCAAGCGGAGGACGGCCCAATTTTTGCTGCAACAGATTCATGGCATTTTCAATTTTGCGCATGTTCTGCCTAACACCGCGCGGCAACCAATCACTGCTACGCAATTCATCAAGCATGGACCCGCGAATTCTCTGAATCGCGTAAGTCTCAAATTGCGCGCCATGGTTGTCTTCATAACGATTGACGGCATCGAGCAAACCGATCATACCGGCTTGCACCAAATCGTCGACCTCAACACTGGGTGGTAAACGCGCTTTTAATTGATACGCCAAGCGTTTCACCAACGGCGCATGTTCCGTCAGGATAGAATTTTTGTCCGATTTTCCGCTTGCGGTATACATAAGGTTCTATATTTTGAGATCGGCACCTAGTTCTGAAAAATGACGTGATCCATTATTTAAGGTGGTCGGACGACTTAAAGACTCAGCTAATCGGACAAACGCCTGTGACGCTTTCGCGAAAGGAAACGCATCCATCACTGATCGCCCTAGGCCCGTCGCTTTCTGTAAATAAGCATCATGCGGAACAAAGCCCAAAAAATTCAATGGAACCGCAAGATAACGGCTTGCCGTTTGCTCTAAATTCTCAAACACCCGCTTTGCCTCGGCTTCGCTAGCGTCGGTGACTAAAATCGAATAATGACGACGCCCAATTCGATTACTTACCCGCTTTATTAATGCGTAAGCAGACTTAATTGTTGCTGGATTGGCCGATACTTGTATCACTAATTCACTATCGTCAAATGACGATAAGGGGAAAGCATCGTGCAGATCCAATTGCGCATCAACAAGCACCAAATCAGATTTGTGAACCGCAACGTCAAACGCACGCGATAAACGGCGGCAATTTTCCGGTTGAATATTGGCTGATATTAACTGTTGTCTCGCGAGCATAGCAACCGACAGTCCTGCTGATATTTGCTTGATAACCTCATCCATTGTACGCTGTTGTCGCGCTACGTCCAACAAGGTTTGATCGGCGTTTGCTGCGACCCACGCACCAATACTGCTTGTGGAAGAGCGTGCATCGACCATGAGCACGCGCAAGCCTTTTGCCGCGAGTGCTGCGCCTAGATTAATTAACATGCCACTTTTTTCTTCCTCAGGTAAAGCGGACAAGAAAGTGAAGACACGCGGCTTTTGAATTTCGAGTAATCGGCGCAGACCTGTTGCTTGATCAAGGTTAGACAAAAGACACCTCACGCATGTTTTGTTTTCCATTTCCATTGACGGCACTTGCCATTAATGCAGGCAATTCGTCGTCTGCGAACCGGAACGCCGAAGTCTCGCGTTTTAATTTAAATGCGCGATCAATCAAATAGTGGCTATTTGCGACATGTAAGTCTTCCGGAACCCGTTGGCCAGACGCGACATAGAAGATGTTCAACTTTTGTCTGATTGCTATATCCAGGGCACCACCAATCGTTGCGGCTTCGTCCAACTTTGTCAAAATGCACCCTGCCAAGCCCTTTCCTTGGTAGGCGCGAACTACTTCGCTAAGCGTCTCGCCCGTTGATGTCGCGTTTAGACAGAGCAAGCGCTTGACCTCGACGTCCGCGCCTGACAGCATCGCCACTTGCTCAGTCACCATCTTGTCGCGCTGGCTGACACCCACAGTGTCGATTAAAACTGTGTGCTTGTTTTTCAATTCTGAGAGCGCGATGCGGAGATCTGCCTCGTCTTTAACAGCGTGCACCATTACTCCTAAAATCTTGCCATAAATTCTAAGCTGCTCGTAGCCGCCAATCCGGTATCCGTCCGTAGTGATCAGTGCAAGCTTAGACGGCCCATGTCGCATGACGCAGCGGGCAGCCAGCTTAGCGGTCGTAGTAGTTTTTCCAACACCGGTGGGCCCAACCAATGCGTAAATACCACCATTTTCTAAGATTTCAATTTCATTACTAATGGTCGACAAGTTTTTAGTAAGTATGGCTTTTATCCAATCCAGACCATTAATGCTTGCGTCGTCCGTTGGTAATTTTTCGATTAAATACCTCGCCAAGCTCGCGCTAAAACCGGTGGCCAACATTTCTTTCAATATTCCGGTTTTTTGCGGATGACGCTTTTGCATTTGCGTCCAAGAAATTTCGGCTAACTGGGCTTCGAGCATGCCGCGCATTGAGCGAATTTCATTCATCATTTCCGCAATGTGACCGGGCGTCGCATTTTGATATTCATCCGGCGTTGGCGACCATCCAGTAACAGAATTATCCGGCTCGCTCAAACGCCCCATTCTTGGGCTAAATTGCGGCATGTGGTTCATCGCGACGCCATCATCTGTGGTGTTTTTGTTCGCAAATGTCGCTGTCAAGCCGTCCTCTTCCATGGCAACGATTTCAACGCGCCCATCAACATTTTTGTTGGAGAGAATAATGGCGTTTGAGCCTAAAGCGTCGCGTACGAGGCGAATTGCCTCGCGTGACGTATTTGCGGAAAATTTTCTTAGCTTCATGACTGTCCTCCTACTAAACCTACAACTCTGATTGTTTTTGTTTCAGGTAATTCTGCGTGAGATAGAACTTTTAACTGCGGCAAAGTGCGGCGCAAAAATTTCGACAGCAACGCTCTTAATGGCGCTGGCACAAGCAAAACAGGCGTTAATCCGAGTTGTTGTTGTTGCTGCGCCGCCGCTTCGGTTTGTGCCGCCAAGGTATCTGCCAGTCCTGGTTCAAGACCACCTTCACCCGATCCAGATTGCATTGCCTGCATGAGCAAACGCTCCAGACGGTTATCGAGAGTCATCACCGTCAATTCATTCCCTGTTGGGAAAATTTGTTGCACAATCGCGCGACCCAAGGCAACCCGAACATGGCTGGACAATTCATTCGCATCGTGAATTTGCACGCCGTATTCAGAAAGGGTTTCAATAATGGTGCGCATATCTCGAATATGGACACCTTCTATCAATAAGTTCTGTAAAACTTTTTGTATCGTCGACAGCGGCAATAATTTTGGCGTCAACTCTTCAATCAACTTCGGCGTGTCTTTGGCAAGATGATCAAGTAACTGCTGCACCTCATGGCGGCCCAATAACTCTGCTGCGTGACTGGTGATTAAGTGGTTCAAGTGGGTGGCAATAACGGTGCCTGCATCCACCACCGTGTAACCCATGGCTTGCGCTTGTTCGCGTGTTGCCGCGTCTATCCACACGGCTGGCAAGCCGAACGCAGGATCGGTGGTGGGTGTACCTTGCAAGGCGCCAGAAACAAGACCAGGATCAATCGCAAGGAATTGCCCCATATTCGCTTCACCGAACCCCACTTCCACGCCTTTTAGCGTAATTCGATACGCAGAAGGTTTGAGTTCGAGGTTGTCTCGTATATGTACCGCAGGCGATAGAAAACCAACTTCTTGCGCAAATTTCTTGCGTATTCCTTTAATGCGCTTCAGTAGCTCACCACCTTGTGTTTTGTCTACTAAAGGAATCAAGCGATAGCCCACTTCCAGGCCAAGGGTATCGACGGGCAAGATATCTTGCCAAGTTGCCTCTTCTACCTCCGGCGTTGCAACGGGTGGTGGTGGCGCAGCTTCGAGCTGTTTCTTGGCTTCCGATTTCTTTGCCAGGGCATAACCACCTGCCGCCAAAACCATGGCGAGTAAAAGGAAAGCGATATGCGGCATACCAGGAATAATGCCCATGCCGCCAATGATGCCTGCCGTGATGTATAACACCTGTGGCTTAGCAAATAACTGCCCAATAAACTGCCCGCCAATATCCTCATCACTAGCAACGCGTGACACAACAATACCCGCCGCTGTTGAAATGATGAGCGCAGGTATTTGTGCCACCAAACCATCACCAATCGCAAGTAAAGTGTAAATCTTGAGCGCCTCGGAAAAACCTAAATCATGCTGAACAAGACCGACGATTAAGCCACCGAAAATATTGATAACAGTAATCATAATGCCGGCAATCGCGTCGCCCCTGACGTACTTACTCGCACCGTCCATCGCGCCATAAAATTCTGCCTCTTGCGCCACTTCAGAGCGGCGTCTGCGGGCTTCTTGTTCCGCTATCAATCCCGCATTTAAGTCAGCGTCAATGGCTAATTGCTTGCCGGGTAAGGCATCCAATGCGAAGCGCGCACCAACTTCGGCGATACGACCAGCACCCTTCGTCACAACGGTAAAATTAATGATGGTCAAAATAATAAACACGACAATACCGACGGTGTAATTGCCCCCAATCAGGAAATGACCAAACGCTTCGATGACTTTACCCGCAGCATCAGGTCCCGTATGACCTTCAGTCAAGACGACACGCGTTGAGGCAACGTTGAGCGATAAGCGCAGCATCGTGCTGACCAATAAAACTGTTGGGAACACCAGAAAATCGAGTGGCTTGATCGTGTATAAGCTGGTAAGCAATACGATGATGGACAGTGCAATGTTAAAACTGAAGAAAATATCCAGCGCAAAAGGTGGCAACGGTAACACCATCATTGACAACATCATGACGATCAATAAAGGCGCAGCGAGCGCCTTGGTGCCTAAGCGTGCTGACCATAATTTCAAAGTATCGAAGTTCATGAAACCACTCCAACTTGATTAAGCGGGTCTAATTCAGGAGGCACGGGAACATCAGATGGCACTGTGGGGCGCACGCCGCCTTTTTGCTGGAAAATCTTGAGTTGAAAGACATACGCCAGTATCTCTGCCACTGCGGAGTACAGCTTTTCTGGAATTTCATCGCCAAGTTCTGTATGAGCATAAAGTGCCCGCGCTAGTGGGGGCGCTTCGAGAATGGGAACATGATGCTCAACCGCCAGTTCGCGTATCTTCGCGGCAATCACACCCGCACCTTTTGCTACGACACGCGGGGCGCCAGTGCCCCCTTCTTTGTATTTCAGAGCGACAGAATAATGCGTTGGATTCGTCACGACCACGTCGGCTGTCGGAATATCCGCCAACATGCGGCGTTTTGCCATCTCGCGCTGTTGCGCACGAACTTTCGCTTTAATTTGCGGATTACCGTTCGCCTCTTTCGATTCTTGCACAACCTCCTGATGCGTCATCTTCAATTTTTCTGCGTAATGCCAAACTTGGTAAGGCGCATCAATCGCGGCAATCACCACGAGCGCACCCACAATGGCGAGAAAACAAAATCCCAACATATGACTGAGATGCGCGGTGGCTTGATGAATGGGTTCCATGCCAAGCCCAAAAATTGCATCCTTCTGCTGCACCACGACGATCCAAGCTACACCGCCGACCAACAAAGTTTTTAAAATCGCTTTAATGAGTTCAACACCCGCCCGCGCCGAAATCATGTTGCCAAGGCCGGTCAGGGGATTCATGCGTGTGAAATTTGGTGTCAATGCTTTACCGCTAAACAACCAACCACCAATGAGCAAGGGCGACGCAAGCGCGACAATCATGAGTAATGCTGCAATCGGCGCTAAAGCAAGCATCACGTCCTGAATGATTACGGCGATGTAGGTTAGCAGCCTTGGAAAATCGAATGCCAAACTCCTGTCTATTACCAAGCCCCGCATCAGGGCGAATTTGATTTGGCTAATCGTGGTGTCACCATAAAACCAGAAACCAGCACCTGCCGCTAACAGAATTGTGCAGGTCGAAAGCTCTCTTGAACGAGGAACATCCCCCTCTTCGCGCGCCTGTTCAAGGCGCTTCGGCGAGGCGGGTTCAGTTCGTTCTAAATCACTTTCTTCGGCCATTGCCGACTCCCATTCTGTTTCAACATCAATGCAACCCAGCACAAAGCTTGGGACAACTAGATTATTGTGGAAGCAAGAGCAAACGCATGCGCCGAACAAAACCGCAATTACCCTCTATTTCCCGAGGATCATTCGATGGAACCAACTGTTAATTAATAGGAGTTTTGAAGAGGCAATTGCGCGCGCTTATACTAAGAGAGCGGCAAAGCTCACTGGGCGGCAAGCACGTTGGACTACTTTTGCCGGTTTGTTGCAACTAAGACTAACGTTTCGCCTCATTTTGAATCAACTCAATCTGTCCGGAATCGACTTTGGATTAAACCCAGACTTTCACTTAGGCGTGCTGTCAGCGCTATTTGTGATCTGGCGGCGCATTGTCGGCCATTCTAGCTGCCCATCGTTGGCCTTAGTTGCCAATAGCTCCCTATTGGCGACTCATTCGTAACAAAACCGCCTCGAAGAGTGCCTCGAAAAATGATCTTCCCTCGTCACAAATCCTTGTGGAAAATCTGGGTAAAAGACCAAAATGGGAGGCTTTTGTATGAGAAGAAAACGATGAGAAAATTATAAAGCAAATTAACGCACATCACATACTGTGATCAGTAACAAATGAAAACGCATTATTCATTAGCGCGAATGGCCAATAAAATGTTGAAAAATAGGGAGTATATAAGAACTAACCCACGCTAAACACCGCAATTCAGTGTAGAGCATGGGCTAAGAGATAAGTCAGACGACTTAGGTGACTTGCAAGTGTCAAACTCAAAGATTAGAAATATTCTTCGCCCACACCAAACTTGATAAGTGCGCTTTATTCACATCTTCTGGTTTGATGCCTAGCGTCTCAGACAGAGAACCAACCAGCATACTGTTTAGTTCACAAGCTTCGGCCAGTGCTAAATACGGTCCATATAAACCGCCGCGCGAAAGCAACGCCTCTGTAACGGCTTCTGGCAATTGAATCGATGAAAGCACCTCTTCCATCGAAATGCCTAGCAAACGATCTAAAAGCGAGAACATGCCGGCGACGAAAAGATTTTCCGCCTCAGTTTTCGACATGAAAGGTTGGCCAAGAATTTCAGCAAATCGCCCTCTGACAATCGCGGTTTCCAGCAATACCGGTGAGTTACCTGCCGTACTCGCCGTCGCCAAGAGTAGCGAAAGCCAACGGTAAAGCGGGCTATAACCCATAATGGTCACCGCATGCTTTAAGGATTGCACTTCCGTCCTTAGCCCGAAGCCAGCAGAATTAATGTAGCGCAAAAGCTTGTATGCCAAGGCCGCGTCGCGTTTCACCACGGTTTCTAGTTGTTGAATATCGGCGTTTTTCCGAATCATTTCCATCAATTGCAAAATTGTGGTTTGCGCGGAATTTAAGCCTTTTTGCGCCATGTTTGGTTTAGGAATCAGGTGCAGTTTCCCAACGAAACAATCCAGACCCAACGCAGCGCATGCATCAAAGTCTTGCCATGAAGCGACTTTACGCGCGACCATCCGAACATTAGTTTGTTTTAATGCCGCGTACATTTTTGCTTGCGAGGCAAAATCTGCAGCGCCCAGCGACACTTCGATGTAAGTAATGTGCGAAAAAATCGCGCGGTCTAGCGTATTGATGTCGGCATTTCGCAAGCAAATGCCATATCCCGCCTGCTTTAATTCTTTAATGGTCTCAAAACTTGCAGCATCAGCAAAATATCGTTTTGAAAGAATCAATACAGTATTTTTCGGCGGCAGTAAGCGTAAGCCCGGTGAACCCAGCAAGTCTGAATTTGCCTCAAGGAACAACACACTATCCCCGAGCAAAAAGCCTTTTTCCTCATCGACCAATTGGCCTGCAACAAACTCCATCACTGAGTTGAGTTCTTCGGTGGAAGTTTCGCTCGCTTGTGTGGCTTGTTGCCATGACAATTGGAACCCAACTACGCGCTGTTTGGGATCTAGAATTGGCTCGCGTACTAAAAAATTGGTATCACTCATAGATGCAATTTCGTTACTGTAAGTTGGAGGCGGCTTTTTCAAATAAATTAAAAACCGAGACTGTCCAATAAATCGTCGACTTGACCTTGGTTCGCTACGACGTCTGCTTTTCCGTCAGGGTTAATTTGCGGACCATTTAATAATCCATTAATTGATTCCCGTTTGGATTCGTCCGGCGAATACTCAATCAACAGTTGAACTAATTGTTGCTCCAAGTTTTGCGCTAGTTCTGTCACTTTTTTAATGACTTGACCAGTCAAATCCTGGAAGTCTTGCGCCATCATAATGTCCATAAGATGACTCTTGGCACTGACGCTTTGGGCAGAAGCGTTAGTTAAAAAAACCAACGTTTCTTTTGCTTGCTGTCGAAATTTTTCTAAATCTGCACACTCATTAATGAGTTGATTAAGCTCATTTGACAGCCGCTTAGCGCCTTCGTCGATAGACTCTTGGAGTGGTATTGCTGCATCTGTTGCGTTCAATACCCGTTGCGCTGCTTTTTCTGACATCTTTGCGACATAATCGAGTCGATCACGTGCGTCGGGAATATCTTCCGCTGCCTGCTCCAAAAGCTTGTCTAATCCAAGTCCGCGTAAGCTGTCGTGCAGTAGTCGGGTCATGTGCCCGACACGCACTAATAATTCATCTTGGGGGGAACTCTCTACGATATTTTTATTCATATTTGCTCCGTATCGAGGACGCTACTTTTTAGGCGGGCTTCCCTAACTTTTCAAATATTTTCGATAATTTTTCGTCGAGCGTGGCCGCAGTAAATGGCTTCACAACATAACCATTAGCGCCGGCCTGCGCCGCAGCGATAATGTTTTCTTTCTTTGCCTCAGCAGTCACCATGAGAACCGGTAACTTCGCAAGGGCCGGATCAGCACGAATATGCTGCAACATCGTGAGTCCATCCATATTTGGCATATTCCAATCCGAGATAACGAAATCGAAGTCACCATTTTTAAGTTTTGCCAAGCCTAAAGCGCCATCCTCGGCTTCGTCGACATTTGAGTAACCAAGTTCTTTTAGTAAATTTCTAACAATTCGACGCATCGTAGAAAAATCATCAACAACTAAAAATTTCAAGTTTTGATCAGCCATGAATTACTCCATTATTTCTTAAAGGATATTTACAAGCATTATCTGCCAAATCATTACAAAGTGCGAAGCAATTTCTACATCAGGAAAAATTCGTCTCTTTCATACACGAAGGGCCCGTCCCCCATGTTGTGTTAAGTATTGCAGAACTCTTGAGGGTAACTCGTCTAATGGCCCTACCTCGTGCGTAGCACCAACTGCGATGGCCTCACGGGGCATACCAAACACGACACAACTTGCTTCATCTTGTGCAAAATTATGCGCGCCAGCGCTCTTCATTTCCAGCATGCCAAGAGCCCCATCTTTACCCATGCCTGTAAGAATAACGCCCACCGCATTTTTACCAGCATTGATTGCTGCTGATCGGAACAAAACATCGACTGAGGGCCGATGCCGATTGACAGGTGCACCCGTATCCAACTGAGTTACATAATTGGCACCGCTGCGTGCCAACAGCAAATGCGAGTGCCCTGGCGCAATGTACGCATGACCAGGCAATACACGCTCACCGCCCGCCGCTTCGCTCACGGAAATTTTACATAGACCATCTAAACGCTTTGCAAACGAACGCGTAAAACCTTCGGGCATATGTTGGGTGATTAATATTCCAGGACAATCAGATGGCATTTGTTCCAAGAAACTCTTAATTGCCTCGGTTCCACCCGTTGATGCACCAATAATGATTAACTTTTCACTACTCATGAGTGGATTTTTCATCATGGGTAGAACACCCGGACGCTGCTCGCTATCTTTGACTAAATGTGCAGCGCGCGACTTTACTCTGGCCTTTGAGGCGGCTCTAATTTTGTCCGCGATTAAATCCGCATATTCCAACATGCCGCTTTGTATGGAAAGTTTGGGTTTTGTCACAAAATCGACCGCACCCAATTCCAATGCGCGCATGGTTATTTCCGATCCTCGCTCAGTCAATGAAGAAACCATGATGACGGGCATTGGTCGCAAACGCATCAATTTTTCCAAAAAATCCAAACCATCCATCTTTGGCATTTCAACGTCTAGCGTCAACACGTCTGGATTGGTTTGCTTAATTAATTCGCGCGCGACTAAGGGGTCTGGTGCAACAGCAATTACTTCCATGTCTGGCTGTTGATTGATGATTTCACTGAGCACACTTCTGATCAGTGCTGAATCATCTATGATTAAAACTTTTATTTTCATATAATCAACTTAACCAGTTTTAGATGATCAATATCAGGACTCAGAACAAATCAACATCGCCGCCGACAGAGCTCGCTTTTAGGCGACTTGCATAATCCAGCTCACGTCTTTTCAGCGTGTCATTGTGTTCAACTTTGAGCTTTTTTACGAGTACTTTTCCCGTCTTTGGAAAAAAATAAACTTTTCTCGGGTAAATGTCATTAAGATCTTCAGCGATGACACGCATTCTTTCCGTCTTCAGGTAATCCAATACGAATTTCGCATTTCGTTCGCCAACATTTATCGTCGTAAAACCGCGCAAGACGTTGCCCCCCCCGAATACCTTGGCCTCCATGTTTTCGCGCTTGGCACCGGCCTTTTGTAATTCGTTAATTAAAACTTCCATCGCGTATGTGCCGTAGCGCATCGAAGCCGAGACAGGGTTATCGGAATTTTCACCACCGTCAGGCAACATGAAGTGATTCATACCACCAACGCCGGATACTCGATCACGAATACACGCTGACACGCACGATCCGAGCACGGTAACGATCAACATGTCCTTGCCTGTAAAGTAAAATTCTCCAGGCAAAATTTTGGCAGCGTCACAATCAAACGTTCTGTCGTAATAAACGTTGGTCGCAAAATGCTCTTCGCTTAATTGACTCATGAATTACCCTTTGCGTAGTTCACCGGTTGATGCTTTGAGGCGTTTTTCGTGTTCACCAGCGAGCTCATAAACCGTTTTCCCCCGGAGCTTGAAATCGTTCGAAACATACAAGAAATTTTCAGAGTGCCCAGCAAACAGGAGGCCATCGCTTTTCATCAAGGGCACAAATTTTTTTAAAATTGCCGCTTGGGTCGGTTTATCGAAATAAATCATCACATTTCGGCAGAAAATAACATCTAAATCTCCCTTGATATCCCAAGAATCAGAGAGGAGATTAAGCTGTTTAAAAACAATCAGTTCTCTTAATTCTGGGCGAACGCGCACCAAGCCTTCTTGGGCGCCCTTACCTTTCAAGAAAAATTTCCTTGCCCTTTCAGCAGACATTTTTTCGAGTCTATCAAGGTTGTAAACACCTTTTGATGCGGTTGCTAAGACATTCGTATCAATATCCGTTGCAATTATCGAGACAGGAGGGCTAAGCGTGCCAAAAGCTTCACATGCGGTCATTGCGATAGAGTACGGCTCCTCACCCGTAGAACTCGCCGAGCACCAAATATTTAAGGACCCTTTCTTAGCCTTGAGATGTTCCGCTAATATCGGAAAATGATGATCCTCTCGAAAAAACGAAGTCAAATTCGTAGTTAGCGCATTAGTAAACGCTTCCCATTCGCTACTTTTTTGCTCTCTTTCGAGCGTATCTAAGTAATTTGCAAACGAGTTAATTCCTGTCGCCCGCAATCGACGGGCTAAACGGCTATAAACCATTTCTTGTTTGCTATCAGCAAGCGATATGCCGGCTTTTTTATAGATTAAGTCACGCACACGATCAAAATCGCGACTATTGAAGGCAAACTCTTTATCCGTCTCGGCGCGAATTTTCTCTAACGGCTTAGTCATGCACGTGTTCCATAAGTGCTTTTTCTTGCATATTTATCGAGGACGTTTGCATAACTAATTTATAAGGCTTGATCAACCAATCCCATTTCTGGGCTCATCATCAATTTCACAATATCGACCAAGATCAACATACGTTCATCCAAAGTGCCTAGCCCAATCAGATAATCACCGCTGAACGTTGTTCCCATTTCAGGTGCTGGCCTTACTTGCTCAGGGAGCAGAGTCATCACGTCCGAAACACTATCGACCACCATGCCGACGACGCGACCATCAATATTCAAAATAATGACAACCGTTAATTGATCGTATGTCGGTGTTCCTAAGTTAAATTTAATGCGCATATCAACGATAGGAACAATAATGCCACGCAGATTAATGACACCTTTCAAAAACTCGGGTGCATTGGCGATTCGGGTAACAGCTTCGTAGCCCCGAATTTCTTGCACCTTTAAAATATCGATGCCATATTCTTCCGACCCCAATGTAAACGCTAAAAATTCATTTGCGCTAATCTCCGCTTCATCCTTTTCAGAGTGCGCACTGACTGTCGATTGAGCCATTTGTGTCATGATTTTTTCCTTTTTTCCCTAAGCAAATATTCGTTATCGAACTGCGCGCAGTAGAGCTGAAACATCTAAGATAAGTGAAACGCCACCGTCACCTAAAATCGTTGCACCTGAAATACCGGGCACCTTACGGTAATTGGACTCTATATTTTTAACCACAACTTGTTGCTGACCAACTAAGTCATCGACAAAAAGCGCGGCCTTTTTTCCATCCACCTCAACAATCACAGCGATACCGTCCGCAGGACTTGTGTACTTAGGACAAATGCCGAAATTTTCATAAAGCGGTATCAGCGGCAAATATTCATCGCGAATTTTGATTACACGCCCTTTGCCATTTATTTCCTTTACGTCGTTGGCGCTAGGTTGCAAGGATTCGACGACAAAACCTAGAGGAAGAATGTAAATCTCATCGCCAACCTTGATCGACATTCCATCCAGAATCGCCAGAGTCAAGGGCAAAGAAATCGTAATGGTGGTACCAAATCCCCGAGCAGAACGAATGTCAACAACCCCACCCATCGCAGTGATGTTTCGTTTAACGACGTCCATTCCAACGCCTCGTCCAGAGACATCGGTCACGATTTCTGCAGTCGAAAAACCAGGCGCAAAGATCAACTGCCAGACGTCGCTATCAGACATATTGTCAGAAACAGCAAGTCCATTTTGCTTTGCCTTTGCGAGAATTTTTTCGCGATGCAAACCACCACCGTCATCACTCACTTCAATAACAATGTTGCCGCCTTGATGAACGGCAGAAAGTGAAAGCTTTCCTGTTTCACTTTTTCCGGCGGCAGATCTAGTCGCTGGAATCTCAATACCATGGTCGATACTATTCCTTACCAAGTGGGTCAGAGGATCAACAATTCTCTCAATGAGGCCCTTATCCAATTCCGTTGATGCGCCATAAGTGAG
>CAYPNW010000001.1:11673-13813 GCA_964411965.1 uncultured Burkholderiaceae bacterium | reverse complement strand
TCAATCCCTACACGAATTGTGGTCGACTCTTGTGAGGCTGCACTTTTTTCGGTTTCTTTTTTCGTCGGTGCTTTTTTTGTGGTCGCTTCCGCACTTGCTTTCGTAGTGTTTTGTGCGGGTTGTACGCTTTCTGCTTTGGTATCTGTCTCTTGCGGCGGAAACATGGACTCTATCGGTTCAAAAAATCCATATCCTAAATCGTCTTCGGATGCATTCGCTACATTCGCCCCAGCACCTGCCTTCAATTCTTCGCTCGAAATTTTTAACTCATCCGCGTTCATAATGAACGAACAAATAGCAACGATGTCGTCTTCAGTTTCGTTTGACTTTAATGTCAATTCAAACACGCCGTCTGCTTTTTTTTCCTTTGTAATCAAACCCAATAAACCGAGCTCCGACACAATTGCATCAACATCACTCAGCGGTAACTTTGGTAGAAGAATCTTGAACATCCGTGAGAATACTTTTGACTCGAATTTTTCTGCGTTTTCCTTTTGAAAACTTGCAACGGGTGCTTTAATCGGGACATCGTCTTGCGACAAAGACTGCAACAACATCCGCACATCACCCACTGCATCTTGATCCACTGCAGTACCAATTCTGTGACCATCTAATTGCATCTTTAGGATATCTTTTGCGCTCAGAAATGCGTCAACGTGTTCTGCCGTCAATGCCATCTCACCTTTTCTAATTTTATCGAGCAAAGATTCGAGGATATGCGTCACTTCCGTCATATCCATCAACCCGAACGTAGACGCGCCACCTTTTATTGAATGTGCAGCACGGAAAATTGCGTTTAATTCTTCGGCGTCGGGCGATTCAACGTCGATTGCGAGTAATAACTTTTCTTTTTCGGCTAAAAGTTCTTCCGCCTCATCAAAAAAAACTTGGAAAAACTGACTCATATCAATGGTCATTATTTGAGCTCCGTATTTTTCTATACTGCGCGCACTGTATTTGCTTTAGCCAATGACTTTTTTAACTACTTCAGTTAATTTTTGCGGATCGAATGGTTTAACTAACCAACCATTCGCACCTGCCGCCCGCCCCTTTGCTTTCATATCGTCACTTGATTCAGTCGTCAGCATAAGAATGGGAACTCGCTGATAGGATGGTAATCCGCGAAGAGATTTAATCAATGTTAGACCATCCATGCGTGGCATATTTTGATCCGTCAGCACCAAGTCGACGACCTGCAGTCGCGCTTTTTCCAAACCGTCCTGACCATCGACCGCTTCAATGACTTGATACCCTGCCGCCTTCAAACTAAATGCAACCATCTGTCTTAGGGAACCAGAATCATCAACCGCTAAAATTGTTTTAGTCATCATTACTCCGCTTTGCAAATAAGGGCAAATTGCCCGTTTCAAACACTTTAAAAAAGTTCGATATCGCCGCTATCTAAATGCTTTTGGTTGACTGCTTTATGCAATAAACTTTTTAATTTAATGCTTTGTTCTTGCAACCGTAAAGTTACTTCATTAAGAAGAACTTCAATTTCATCCACCTCGCCGTCTTGGGGAATTCCGTCACCGACAATACCAAGCGTACCCAACACTTCACGCAGCCCTGCACTTCTTTGAACTGTGCGCGATATTAACTGGCTCGTTAAATCTTGGAACTGAAGACTTGTGACAGCGGCGTTAATATGGCGTGCAATATTGCCCTGAATAACGGTGAGGCGGGCGATGCTATCCGCAGGTGCGGCGCCAGAAGAAATAATGAGATTGACTTCTTCTTGTTGACTAGTAATTGCTTCATGGAGTGCTAAAAAACTAGCGCCCAACTTTTCAATTGCTTCGGCGAGCAAGATCGTGGTTTGAACTAGATCAGTTTCCACTTCTAACAGGTGTTCGCTTCCATGGTCGGAAACGCCAGAAAGAAGCTGTTTAACGTGAGAACCTAGCATTTTTTTCTTGGACATGTTGCCTATCCCAATTTGCAGTTGATCGGCTATCGAATATAACTAGATTGGAAATTTCAAGCGAGCCTTACAAACGAACTAGTTAGTAACTTCGATCGAACCACCATCTTGTGACGCGGTTTGTTCTGCTTTTTTATTCATTACAATAATACTGATACGCCTATTAATAGGATTGAGAGGATCTTCCTTATCAAATAAAACTGACGATGATAAGCC
>CAYPNW010000001.1:4961-11573 GCA_964411965.1 uncultured Burkholderiaceae bacterium | reverse complement strand
CGCTTTACGATTATCGGTCTAAGTTCTTCGTTTGCCATTTTATGTCTACGCCATGCAAAGCTATTTCGACTTGGACTGCTTAATGTGCTCTTCTAATTCAGCGAATGTAGGTCGTTCCGTCGAATACAAAACCTTCCTACCAAACTCGACCGCCAGTGCTGGAGCGTATCCGTTTAGACTGGCAAGCAGTGTCACTTTAATACATTGAAATGTCTTGGATGACTCGTCCAATTTTTGCTCCATCAATCCGGCGAGCGGCCCGACAAATCCGTATGCAAGCAAAATACCCAGAAAAGTACCCACTAGTGCTTTCGCAATCAAAATACCAAGTTCCGACGGAGGAATACCAACCGATTCCATTGTATGAACGACCCCCATCACCGCGGCAACGATACCAAAAGCGGGCAAACCGTCACCTAACTTTGCAATGAAGTGTGCTGGTGCCGCAGCTTCATGGTGATGCGTTTCCAATTCATTATCCATCAGATTCTCAATTTGAAACGCATCCATATTTCCAGAAACCATCAGTCGCAAATAATCTCCAATAAACTCCATTAAATGATGATCAGAAACGATCAAAGGATATTTGCTAAACAATGGGCTTTCTTCAGGCTTCTCAATATCGCCTTCGATCGACATCAAACCTTCTTTTCTCACTTTGGTTAAGACGTCGAACAGCATCGTCATCAATTCCATGTAGAGACTTTTGGAATACTTAGAGCCTTTCAAAACGCCCGGCAAAGCTTTTAAAGATGCTTTTAGTGTCTTCGCATTGTTGCCCACTAACGATGCGCCAACTGCCGCCCCGCCAATCATCAACAGTTCTAATGGTTGAAAAAGTACGGCAACATGTCCACCAGAAAGAACGAATCCACCGAACACGGATCCCATAACGACGATATAGCCAACGATGACTAACACGAGAACACTCCTTTAATAAAAATTTCCCACGCGACGATTTCAATCCAAGCCCAAGACCGAACAAATGACTTACTGCGGAACAATACATCGAAAATAAAACATTGCCCACAGAATACTTCTGCTGCTGAATATTATATGCGCCACCCAAATAAAGCGGGCTGATTTAAGTCTGGTTGAATAGTAATGTGTGGAGACAATGACGGAATCGGGAATTCATAACTCAAAAGCAAAGATCCAGCTTGCATTTCACGTTTCGCCTTATCCCAGAGGCCAGGCATCACAACTGGCGAGAGATAAGCAAATACAACATCGAACTCAGCTAAATTTAATCTTTCATAACGACCGAACTTAAAAACAATCGATGACCTTCTTAGTTTTCCAAACAAAAAGCTAAACAACCAAGGAAGCGGCGCGAGTTCTATGCCGAAGTATCGACAATTTGGATGTATTCGCTGCATACCAAATAATACGCCACCAAACCCGCTTCCAATATCAATAAATGAATGATTTTTGTTTCGCGGCAAGAGTTGTAAAAGTTGTGGATGAATCGACGAACTTGAAGGGTAGAACGGAACTCTGCTCGCCCAACTAGGGACATAACAAAGTAAAAGGACAGCCAACAACGTCAAATATACGATGGGGGAAATTCCAATCCCCAAAAACATTGCGACGAAAACGGGAAATAAAAATTGGATTGTTAACCACCACCATCTCAAACCAACTAGATATGAGATAAGGAGAGCAAGAACTCCTTGAATCAAAGAGAAAAAAAGTATGGTGATTGTAAAAAAATGAAATGTCTCAGTTACACGAAAGAGACAATAATTGAGACTAAAGGAAATGACTTGAATCGCGATGGCAATAACAAATGGGCGTCCGTTTACTAAAGACGCCCAACGCAGAAGCAGAGAGGATTTACTTTGTTCTACAATCAACGAATCCCCACAATTAAAAAGTCGTTACGCGACCATCTGTATCGCTGATTCAGCCTCCTTAGCACGCTTGGTTTTTCCAGCTCGTGAAGGCATATGGCAGAGGCCACACGCATAATCATCATGTAAATCTAAATTATGCGCAACGAATTGCCCTTGGCATTTATTGCATTTTACAAAGGTTAACATTTTCCCATCGAAGAACCTTACGAGTGTCCACGCACGCGTTAGTGATAGAACCGGTTCTTCGTCATGCTCAACAACAACCTGTTCGAGATATAAGCGATATGCCTTTACGACAGCCTCGATTCCGCTTACTTGAGCATGCTCGCGCAAATATTTGTAAATATTCATAAACAAAGAAGAATGAATATTTGGTTGCCAAGTCACAAACCAGTCGGCGGAAAACGGAAGCATGCCCTTAGGAGGTGAGACGCCTTTCAGTTCCTTATAAATTTTCAGTAATCGCTCACGGGATAAAGACGTTTCCGATTCGAGCAATTGCAGACGAGCACCCAATTTTACTAAATCAACCGCTAGTTGAATTTCTGCTGCTTCATTAACAACGCTTTTCGAGGCCATTTTTCTCACCAATTGGAAATGTCAAAAACTATCTAATTTCTTCGACCGCTTGACCGGCCATTAAAATCGCCGCGTGAGAATGCGCCAAAGCGCGCTCTTTATTGTAGTTAGTCAACATGCAGAGAATTGAACTATCCTCAAATCTGAAGCGCGCAAGCATCATGTTTGAACCTGCCAGTTTCAAAATTTGCGAATTGTTCAACCCTTCAATTAGGTCAGCAATTTCTTTGGCAATCCCAAGTCGAAAAATCGCTGTAGCCTTATCTGCTCGAATCATTTGCTGGGCAAGCATTAGGTAACTTAAATTCGCATCGCGAATTTCCGCCATCATGTCATTTGGTGTCATTTCACTATCTCCGTCCCGTTGAGCCTGGCTGAAGAGCATTGCCAGTGAGACATATTGTGCGACCTCGATATTTTGAGGCATATAGGTGAAATTCTTTATTGGAAGTAAGTAAACGAGAAAAAGCACGTAGGTAAATATCCTACATGCAATTATTGGCATTCAGCACTAAAAATTAATTACAAACTTATTTTGAATCTAAATAACACAGAAGATTAAAAATCTTATAGAAATCAACGACTTACCAAACAAACTTGAGAATAAAAAAACTCCACAATTTTATTAACGGCGCAAAAACCAAGAACTTTAGGCAAAATTAAAAAATATTTTAAAAAACATTTACACCTAAATACTTATCGGCAACTACAAAGAAAACTTGAGAAGCTTCCTAAAAAAACTTCGAACAAAGTCTACTTGATCGAAAAATGCGTGGAATTCACAACATTTCGAACAAAAAAGAAGAAAAACATTGTTGTTTCAAAAAGAGAAAAATCTCGTAGAGAAGAATGCGATACGCATTCAATTAAATGTTTTTATAACCATCCCAAATTGCAAGCCCTTTAATTTCGGCTCCAATTTCTTTAATGGTCTTTTCATGCGCGTCATTTTCGAACGAATCTGCGACAAAGACATGGACATCGGATAAAGAAAAAATAGTCTCGGAACTATCTACTTGCATCTCTATTACGGATTCGTCATTTTCTATGGCAAAACTGTGTTGTCCGCGGGAAAGCGCTAAAAATACCTCAGCAAGTAATTCAGCATCAAGCAAGGCTCCATGAAATTTCCTATGTTGAGTAGAAATATCGAAGCGACTACAAAGGGCGTTCAAATTATTTTTCTTACCAGGAAACAGCTGTTTAGCTTGAACTAAGGTGTCCGTGATCAGATATACGTGGGTTTCGAACTTTTCGAGTCCTAACCTCGCTAGCTCCTCATCTAAAAAGCCAACGTCAAACGGCGCGTTGTGTATAACAATTTCTGCCCCTTTTACATAAGCAATAAAATCCTCAACGATATCTGCAAACTTAGCATGACCCTCTAGAAAGCTGCGCGTCAGCCCATGCACTGCTAACGCCCCCTCCTCCGAATCTCGCTCAGGATTGATGTAGCGATGAAAATTATTACCAGTCAGTTTTCGCTGAACTAGCTCGACGCAACCGATTTCAATAATACGATTACCCAACTTCGCATTTAAGCCAGTCGTTTCTGTATCTAGGATAATTTGTCTATGCATAACACGCGCTCAAAATGGACATGATCTTTAATCAATAACAAGCTAAAGATTCCCAGCGCAGATTGATTAAATCGTGCGAGCCTGTGGTTTGAAAGTCGCCATCGATTCCTACTTCGGCGACAAAAAGCAAAGCACCTCCTGCGTAAACGAAAGGAAGCATATTGCGGCGCCAAAAAGGAATTTTTAAATATTGGAATTGATGCTTAATATCGCGCGAAGGACGATTTTTTCCTAGTCGAATTTTTTCACCACCTGTCCTCAATTGCATTGAAAGACTTTGACGGCGTAACCAGTGTGGATCAACACCCGTTTCAGACGGTTCAAATCTTATTCGTCCATTAAATTGAGGAAATTCTAAAAATGATTCGCCGTTCCAAGTGAAAGTAAAACTTTCATTGGTTGCAGAGGTTTTTCTGTGCGCTGGTTCAAGAATAATTTGGCCTTGATACCGATGAAAAACGAAGCCATCATGCAGAATGGAAATGCGAGCATCCTCAGACGCGTAAAGTAATTGTTGCCGAATCTCAATCAATAGGGCAGTTGTTGGCATTTTTAAGCCATTGGAGGCAATCCAGAAACGCAGTAAATTGTCGATTCTATCGATGCTCAATCCCAGCATTTCTGCAATTTTCAGTCCGTTTTCCTTTTTGCATCGCTGCAAATCGATCTCACCCAATTCTTGAAGCAAATTTTGGGCGGCTTGAGCATGCTTTGCCGTACGAGCAAACAGATTTGAAAAATCGGGGGAAATTTCGTCGAAAAGTGGCATGACTCGATGTCTAATTGCGTTTCTTGCGAAGCGACAATCAGCGTTAGACTCATCACTAACGAAATCAATCGCAAAATCTTTTGTAAAATCAACCAGTACAGCCTTAGATTTTGCCAATAAAGGCCTTGCTAAACGAATGTTGTTTCGGCCAAGAAGATTGGGAGCCAGATTACTCGGACTCATGCCAGAAAGTCCTGCAATACCTGTACCACGTAAAAGCTGTAGCAACAACGTCTCAGCTTGATCGTCTTGGTGGTGGGCGGTGAGAATTAGTGGCACAGAGTGTTCTTCACACAACAGCCCAAGCGCACCATATCTCAAACGACGCGCACTAGCCTCAAGGCCGAAACCGCTGCTGCCATCGACATGCACCCTCGAAGCAAAAAAAGGAATCGCTAGGGCGGTAGCAGTTGATAAACAAAACGCCTGCCATGAGTCTGCATTTTTGCTCAGGCCATGATTAACGTGAAATGCATAAAGTTTTATGTGCTTTGCTTTGCTAAACTCATACGCAAGCCGCAAAAGCACAGAGGAGTCGAGCCCACCACTATACGCAACAGCGAATCCGTGTTCATGGACTTGAATAGCATGTTCACTAATCAAATTATCTAAGGTGGCAAAAAAATCATGCAGCAAGTCATTTTCCTGCAGTAACTTTCTTGTGATAACCGATTTCATTCCGTTAATTTTGTTTCCTTGAACTTTCCGTAACTCATCAATTTTTCATGACGCGCAGCGAGTAAATCCTTGGTCTTCACGCCTTGAAACTGCCGCAAGGTATCTGCAAGTGCGCGCTTAACTAATGCGCACATTTGCTTTGGATCCCTATGCGCACCGCCGAGCGGCTCATTCACGATTTTATCGATCAAGCCAATCGCCTTTAAGCGATTAGCAGTTAAACCTAGTGCCTCAGCTGCGTCTGCGGCGCGATCCGAAGTTTTCCATAGAATAGAAGCGCATCCTTCCGGTGAGATAACTGAGTACGTCGCATATTGCAACATCAGCACAGCGTCACCCACTGCCAACGCCAAGGCGCCGCCAGATCCACCTTCGCCGATAATTGTTGTAATCAGTGGCACCTTAAGTGCTGACATCACATACAAATTATGCCCGATAGCCTCAGACTGGCCGCGCTCTTCAGCATCAATACCTGGCCACGCACCTGTGGTATCTACAAATGTAAACACGGGTATCTCAAATTTCTCCGCCAATTTCATTAGGCGCATCGCTTTGCGATAACCTTCGGGTTTCGGCATACCAAAATTTCGCAACACTTTTTCTTTTGTATCACGGCCTTTTTGATGGCCAATTACCATACAAGATTGACCATTAAAACGCGCAAGTCCACCAACAATAGCTAGGTCATCGGCAAAACTTCTGTCCCCGTGGAGTTCATGAAAGTCAGTGAATACATTGGCGATGTAATCTAATGTGTAGGGTCGCTGTGGATGACGAGATATCTGTGAGACCTGCCATGGTGTCAACTTTGCATAAATATCTTTAGTTAACATCTGACTCTTTTTTGAGAGTCGGTCTATTTCTTCGGAAATATCCACCGCTGAATCATCTTGAACGAAACGAAGTTCTTCTATCTTTGTTTCAAGCTCAGCAATTGGTTGCTCAAATGAAAGAAAATTTATTTTTGTCATCGTGCCTCCTTATAAAAACAACACGAGTAAATCGAAAAATGCAGCACTCAATTTTAGTCTAAACTGCGCCAAAGATACCATGTGGCAACGGTTCGCCAAGGTTCCCAATTTGCTGCAACCTCACGAAGTTCGCTGCGGGAAACAGGTTCGCCAGAAAAGTAGTTAATACTTGTCGCTCG
>CAYPNW010000001.1:0-4861 GCA_964411965.1 uncultured Burkholderiaceae bacterium | reverse complement strand
ATCGGCAGCTTGTCCGGTTAACTGTTGAGCAATGATGGATCGGGTCAACGTCGTAAAAGGATCATCTCTTCCGATCAAATACAGATCACCAAATTGTGGAATTAACTTGCGCATGATCCGATCACGCTTCATTAACTCAATTTTTGCATTATCCCAATAGTCTGGAACTTTCGGCTTTACAGCAATATTTCTCAAAGTTTATTCCTATCAACCCAGCATTAGCGTTTGAAAATACGCCTAATTAACAATGAGAAGCGAATTAAAAATTCACGAGTAGATTAAAACAATAAAGCGCGTAGTTAAGAAAACCAACGCGCACAAAATTTTTCCAGCTTAAAAAAATGCAGTCAAAAAAACACAATTGTGCAAAAACACAAGAACAAAGATCAATGGAAATAAAGCCGTATAAATCCGAAAAACAAGCGGTGAAATCCCATTTCTTAAGCATATTTGTTAAGATGACGCCTTGCCTACAGTATATCATTGCTGTTAGCGGCACTCGACATACTCACTTAATACAAATCAAAAAAATATGCGCGACCAGATAAAAAATTGCTTTTCCGTTTGTTTATTTACATTTTTGTTTATCTCATCGTTTTGTTTTGCTGATGAAGTAGCTGATATCAGTAAGTTGATTCGTGAAGGAAAAGCCACTGAAGCGATGCAAAAGACTGAAGCTGCCTTGCTGCAAAAGCCGAAAGACCCTCAATTGCGATTTCTCAAAGGCTTGATGTTGGCCGAACAAAATAAGTCAGCAGAAGCCATCGCGATTTTTTTGAAGCTAACTGATGATCACCCCGAGTTACCAGAACCTTACAACAATTTGGCGGTACTTTATGGTGCAAACGGTCAATATGATAAATCGCGTGCGGCGTTAGAGATGGCAATACGTACCAACCCCACATATGGCACGGCGCATGAAAATCTCGGTGATGTGTATGCAAAATTAGCGAGCCAAGCCTACGATAAAGCATTGCAACTTGACTCAGCGAACTCGGCTGCAAGATTGAAACTCACCTTGGTGCGAAACCTGATTGGCAATACAACAGGCGGCACCAACCCTAAGACGTCGGCCAATAACAACGCGGTTTCAGCATCCCCATCGCCTGCCATCGCATCGGCAAACCAAACTGCACAGAAAGAAACACAGGCAGCAAAAAAAGTGGCTCTAGAACAAACTAAAGCAACCCAAAAGCCAGCAGAGAAGCCAATCCTGAGCGAGCAAGACGACGTTCTGAAAGCTGTGGCCTCATGGGCAGCTTCTTGGAGTAAAAAAGATACGGCCGCCTATCTGTCTCATTATGCAAAAGACTTTGAAACGCCTAAAGGGGAATCGCGAAAGGAATGGGCGGAAGAGCGGCGCGCGCGCATCGAAAGCAAGGGGCGCATTGATGTAAAAATAGAGTCGGAGAAAGTCAACGTCGAGGGTCAAAAAGCCACCGTAAAATTTCGCCAAATTTATACATCTGACCGTTTAACAGCGAATAGCCGAAAAGTGCTTGAACTTGTTAAACAAGAGGGCAAATGGCTGATCAAGCAGGAGCGAACAGGTAGCTAATGTCGTTTCTTGTATTTTGCATTGCTCTAACAAAAAAGACTGTTAGATTTCCAGTTCTGTCGTCTTGCCTATTTGCGCTTGCTGCACTGAGCTGTCTGTCAAGTTTTGATGCTCATGCAAAAAAACATGGCAAGCGCGAAACTGCGGCGCCGATTGAAGTAAGCGAAGCTTCAAATGCGCCCAATCCAGATTTTCTGCTAATTGAGATTTTCAAAAGCCTTCGCAATAACGATCTCAGGCAAGCGCAAAGGTTGGCGGATTCGTTAGTCGAGTGGTATCCCCAATTTCAACTTGGCCACCTCATTCGGGGTGACTTATTGCTAATGCACACATCCAATGTGCAGAAATTTGGTGCAGCGCCTAACATCTCAGCAGAACGATTAAAAGACTTCCGAGAGGAAGCCATCGTCAGAATTAAAGCAATTCGCGACAAACCAGATGCAGCCCTTGTGCCACGTAACCTTATTCAGCTCCGACGTGAACAAAAGCAGGTTCTTGTTGTCGACGCGAAACGATCACGCTTGTTTCTCTACGAGCATAACAACGGAGAGCTAAAGTTCATCACCGATTATTACGTTAGCCAAGGTAAATTTGGTATCAACAAATATAAAGAGGGTGATCAAAAAACGCCACTCGGCGTTTATTATGTTACCAGCCACTTAGCCGGCGCGAAGTTACCCGATTTTTATGGCCCTGGTGCATTACCGATCAATTATCCTAATGAATGGGATAAGTTAAATGGACGAAGCGGTTCCGGCATTTGGCTTCACGGTGTACCTTCGGATAATTTCAGCCGCCCTCCATTGGCATCTGATGGCTGTATAGTCTTAACAAATGAAGATTTTTTGCGCCTCGTGGCGAGCGTCGAAATCGGCAGAACACCGGTCGTGATAAGTGACGAGATCGAATTTGTTTCGAAGTCAAAATCAATTCTTGAGAGAAACGCTGCGAATAAAATGATCGACGATTGGCGGAACGATTTGGAAAGTCTCAACAGCAACCGAATTCTTGCCAACTACTCGTCTAAATTTAAAACTTTGCAGGGTGAAAACCTGAATGTTTGGCTGCAAAAACAAAAGCAAGTTTGGGACGGCTCGCAAAACTTAACGATAAAATTGAAAGACATTACGCACTTTCGCTATCCCGGTAAGGAAGAACTCATTGTGTCAACCTTTACACAAGAAGCCCAATACGGAAAGACAAAGAGCAGTGTACGCAAGCGTCAATATTGGATGAAAGAAGCCACAAAATGGCGCATTATTTATGAATCTCAAGTTTAATTTGGAGCCCAAATGTTGACACTCTATATGCGAAAGTTGACTTACGTTTTATCGATCTTTTCCCTCTTTTTGGCATGTAGTTATGCACATTCGCAGGAACATCCCGTTGTAGAAATGAAGACCTCTGTCGGCGTCATTTTGATTGAACTCTATCCAGAGAAAGCGCCAAAAACGGTTCAAAATTTCCTGAAATATGTGAAATCAGGGCATTACAATCAAACGATTTTTCATCGGGTTATCGATAATTTCATGGTGCAAGGCGGCGGTTTTGACAAACAACTCAAAGAGAAACCGACAGCACACCCGCCAATTCCCTTGGAAGCCGCGGTCGCGTTAGAACGCGAGTTAAAAAATGATTTGGGCACCATCTCGATGGCGAGAACAAACGTGCCTAATTCAGCCAAAGCGCAGTTTTTTATCAATGTTAACAATAACGATTTTTTAAATCATCAAGTATTGCCTGAAGGCGATCCTGTCCAATTCATCAAACAAGGTGAAACAGTGACTGCGCCTCGTGCTCAAGCTCTGCTTGCAACTGCTGGATATACGCCGTTCGGTCGCGTTATTAAGGGCATGGAAGTGGTCGAGAAAATAAAAATTGTTGAAACAAAGGCGGTTGGGCCATTTCAAAACCTGCCTGTTGAGCCAATTATTGTCGAATCTGTGAAACTTCTTAAATAAACCTCTATCGTTCGCTACGCTTTTTTCATTTGCAAAAGGATCATCATGGCCGTTATTTTGAGCACCAATATGGGCAAAATTACGATTGACTTAAACGCCGAAAAAGCCCCAAAAACCGTGGAAAATTTTTTGGCTTATGTGCGCGCTGGGCATTACGAAGGTACGATTTTCCACCGTGTCATTGATGGCTTTATGGTGCAAGGCGGTGGTTTTGAACCTGGCATGAAACAAAAGCCCGTCAACGCCCCGATCCAAAATGAAGCTAAAAACGGATTAAAGAATGAACATTATACAGTTGCAATGGCACGAACCAGTGACCCGCATTCAGCCACTGCACAATTCTTCATCAATACCTCACACAACGCGTTTCTTGATTACCCCGGGCAAGATGGATGGGGTTATTGCGTGTTTGGTAAAGTCGTTGACGGCACGGAAGTCGTTGACGACATTAAAAGTGTCAACACCACGCGCACCGGCATGTTCCAAGATGTCCCTGTCGAGGATATCGTGATCGAAAAAGTTGAAGTGGTTTAACAGATAAAGCCGTGACACATTCAACATCAAGCCAAGAGCTTCCTCGTCCGCACCGGGCACTGTTCGTTTCAGACGTTCATCTCTGCAAGGCGCTTCCAAAAACAACGCAACGGTTTTTTGACTTTCTGCATTTCGCGGCGTTTCACGCAGAAAAACTCTATTTGCTCGGTGATTTGTTTGAATATTGGGCGGGCGACGATGACATGCCCGATGACTATAATCAAACTGTCATCGCTGCGATCCGTGCAGTTAGCGAGCAAGGTTGCCAAGTTTTTTGGATGGCGGGCAATCGTGATTTTTTGGTTGGGGAACAATTTGCAGAAGAAACCAACTTGGCCTTGCTCACAGACCCATCCATCGTCACCATCGCCGAGATGCAAATCGTGTTAACCCACGGCGACGCACAATGCACCGATGACCTTGCTTACATGGCGTTTAGGCAAATGGTAAGGCAAAGTGACTGGCTAAAGAATTTCCTCAAGATGCCGCTAGCTCAACGCAAAGCCATTATCGAAGGCATGCGAAAAGAAAGTGTGCAAGGGCAGAAAACCAAGGACGCCGCAATAATGGACGTAAACGAGTCGGCGATCATGGCCTTGTTCGCTGATACCAACGTTTCCACCATGATCCATGGGCATACACATCGCCCTGCCGTGCACACCTACTTGGATAAAACACGGTTTGTACTACCAGACTGGGAATGCGATAGCGAACCTGAGAAAGCACGTGGTGGATGGATTTCGATAGACCTGACTGGTCAAATTACGCGCCATAGCTTGGAAGAGTTGCCGACTGCATGATTTATTCA